>DASVOT010000560.1:0-1563 GCA_036383235.1 Chryseosolibacter sp. | reverse complement strand
TTTCAATGTGCGGAAGGTCTACAAGGTGGAACTGGATAAGCCCCTTACAAAAGGCGACCTCCAGGCGATCACGGAAGGCGTGCGGCTGGAAGAAGGGCGCGCGGTTGTCGATGAGGTAGCTGTTGTTTCAGAGGACAAACGAACAATAGGCATTGAGTTACACATCGGATGGAACCGTGTTGTGCGGAGAATATTTGAGAGCCTGGGCTATGAGGTTGTGAAACTTGACCGCACTGTTTACGCGGGGCTCGACAAAAAAGATCTCGGCCGCGGAGAATGGCGCTTTTTGACCAGGGAAGAAATTATCCACCTGAAGCATTTCAAATAACCGGCATCTTCTTTAATTTGAGGCCATTACGCTGGCAAATCCACTCTGATTCCAATCCTCTTGAAGATGAGCAGACCTGATCCCCAAACACTGCCCCCCTATTACCGTAAGTATGTTGACTATGTCATGGATCTGGATCTTCCCGATGCGTTGAAAAAGGCAGACAGACTGACGCAGGAGCTACTTCAGTCCGTACCCGAGACCAAGGGAAATTTTCGGTACGCGGAAGGAAAATGGAGCATCAAGGAGGTGCTCAATCACATTATGGACGCCGAACGGGTATTTGCTTACCGCGCGCTGAGATTTTCGAGAAACGATCAGACGCCCCTGCCGTCTTTCGAAGAGAACGAATACGCGGGACAAGCCAACGCCGACAGCCGGACGATCAAACAACTTGCCGCTGAAATGCACCGCCTCCGGGAGACCAGCATCGACCTTTTTGCAAGTTGTACCACGGAAATGCTCCGGCGTACCGGAACGGCAAGTAACAACAAGATTTCTGTTATTAACCTCGGATATATCATTGCCGGTCACGACCTTCATCATCGAAGCATTTTGCTGGAGCGTTATCTTAACGGGTAGCCATGCGTTTTGCTCTCTGTTTGCTGGCGCTCGGTTTCCTCTCTTCGTGCTCGCCCGTGTCGAAGAGCAGATTAACAAAAACTTTCAAAGAAACGGAAGTCCGCTTCCAGGATCACACAGGATTCGTCCTTTTGGATCCAGAGACAGGTAAAACAATTTTCGATTACAACGGTGCCCGCTATTTTACGCCGGCGTCGAATACAAAGATCTTCACATTTTATTCAGCACTGAAGATTCTCGGCGACTCCATTCCGGCACTGGAGTATATTCAACGCGAGGATTCCCTGATCTTCTGGGGTACAGGGGACCCTTCTTTTCTCTACCGCGAAGTTTTTTACGACTCGACGACATACAATTTTCTCCGCCAGGCCGGAGGCAATCTTTATTTTTCCTCGTCCAATTTTCACAGTCCGCGTTTGGGTCCGGGCTGGGCATGGGATGATTACACGTATGATTATTCTGCCGAGCGCTCGCCGTTTCCCATCTACGGCAATACCGTTACCGTCGTGGCAGATGAAAACGTGATCAAGGTTAACCCCTCCTACTTTTCAGGCACCTTCCGTTCTGGCGAACTCAAGGAAAGGACGGAAGTGATCCGCGACCTGGATCAAAATCGCTTCACCGTTCATCCTTCAAAGAAAATCCTTCCGGTC
>DASVOT010000559.1:0-2959 GCA_036383235.1 Chryseosolibacter sp. | reverse complement strand
GGTACGATGTGCGCTACTTCCAGACACTGGCGCAATCCGGCGTAAGCGTCAACCCCAAGGGACCCCAAGGACCGTTCGACCCGAATGAGCCGTATGCCATCAAACGAGTATCCAAAGGCGGATCGTTTCTCTGTGCGTCCGACTATTGTCAGAACTACAGACCGAGCGCCAGGCAGGGAACCGCATTTGATTCCGGGATGTCCAACCTTGGATTCAGATGCGTTAAATCCGGCGACCGTTGATCCCGGAAAATTTCAGCTTGCGTGATGTTAAGGCAATTGCACGCCGCAGTCACAGGCAGGGTTACCGTAAGCGATGGCCGGCTTGATATTTCCTTGGTTGAAAACGCTGAAGCACGGAGCAGTTGCCTCACCTGCTTACCGCTTTGCCGTATACGGCAATCCAATCGAGCCGTGAGGAAGCCGGCGTGCCACCGCCCTCCATCAGGTCTGTGAATCCGATCTCTTCCACTTTGCTGAGATCGGGTGCCTCTACCCACGCCCCTTCGGTGATTGTTTCAATGTCGAGCGTGCGCCAGTGAATCCTGGCGATCCTGAATTCTTTCTCCGTCCAGTTCTCTGTGTACGGCGCCGACTGTTCGCTGACGAGCCATGTTCCCGATTGAAGTTTCAAGATCAGGCGCAGCTGGCGGAAGCCGCTTTGCTTTGAGCGGATCCTGATCCTGGCGTCGCCCCGGAGGTCGACTAGTTGATTCCGGTGACGGAGTCCGACAGCCCAGTTGCCCTTGCATTCGCCGGACCAGATATAGTACGGATCATTCGGTATCTGGGGATGGTTGCTCTTTTTAATTGAATCCCGGGCCGGGCCGTAGAGGTTCAGGATGAGGTCCGGATTGGCAACATGCTCCTGAGTGACCGGAAGCGCGGCTTCTGCCTCTTTCCAGTCTTCCCTGAAAAACAATTTACCCGATGACTGCGCTGAAGCCGGCAGCGCAGGCGGGAACAGGAGGGCCGGCAACAATAGATATTTCAATAATTTCATGGGAGACTGGATTTTATAAGGGCAATGATCTATCTTTTGAAAAGTAAATTAAAGAAAATTTCCATTCCATGTTTCCCGTTGATCAAAAGACCCTGTCGCGACGGCACCAGGCAAATCGCTGTCTGATCACTTTCCTTCATTTCCATCAGACGCCATTCAGAATTTTTGCTGCCGCGGTTGCGAAAACGACTGCTTGCGCGTGTGTCCTTCTCTTTCTCGCTTTTGCATTACACGCTCAGCAGTCGACGCGCCCCAACATTGTCTTCATCCTCGCCGATGATCTCGGCTACGGCGATCTGAGCTGTTATGGACAAAAGCGTTTCCAGACTCCCAACATCGACGGGCTTGCCGCGCAGGGAATGAAGTTCACCAGCCACTACGCCGGCGCGCCGGTCTGCGCTCCGTCGCGTTCGGCACTGATGACCGGGCTGCATACCGGACATACCTTCGTTCGCGGCAACAGGGAAGTTGAACCCGAGGGACAGTGGCCGTTGCCAGCTGATGCCGTCACGCTGACCGGCATGATGAAGTCTCAGGGATATGTCACGGGCGTGTTTGGCAAATGGGGATTGGGGTCCCCCGGTTCTGAAGGCGCGCCCGAACACCAGGGTGTCGACGTATTCTACGGCTACAATTGCCAGCGGCTGGCGCATAACTACTATCCTGCCCATCTCTGGGACAACGCCAGGAAAGTAATGCTTGAGGGGAACGTTGACAAAAATAAACACGAATATGCCCCTCAGCTCATCCATCGGAAAGCGCTGCAGTTCCTCGAGGATCATAAGGACACAACGTTCTTCCTGTACTATCCGATGATCTTTCCGCACGCCGAGCTAGCCGCCCCGGAGGAATACATGGCGATGTTCCGCGGAAAGCTCCTGCCTGAAAAAAATTTTCAAGGCGTCGACGAGGGTGCGCGTTTCAGGAGAGGCCCATACGGGTCACAGCCGGAATCGCATGCGGCCTTCGCCGCGATGGTGCGGCTGATGGATGACCAGGTCGGCGAGGTGATGAACAAGATCGCGGCCCTCGGCCTGGACGAAAATACCCTTGTCATCTTCAGCTCTGACAACGGCCCGCACGTGGAAGGAGGCGGAGATCCCGACTATTTCGACAGCAACGGAATCTTAAGAGGATACAAGCGCGACGTCTACGAAGGCGGAATAAGGGTCCCCATGATCGCCCGCTGGAAGGGCACCATCAAACCGGGAACGGTGACAGACCACGTGTCCGCCTTCTGGGACATCATGCCCACCCTTGCCGACCTCTTGAAAATAAAACTCAGCAACAAGACCGATGGCATCTCGTTCCTGCCCACGCTGAGAGGACAGCCGAAAAAACAGAAGCAGCACGATCATTTGTACTGGGAGTTCCACGAGCTTGGCGGACGCATGTGCCTGCGCCAGGGAGATTGGAAGCTCGTGTGGTATAACGTCGACAAAAACCCGCAGGGAAAACCGGAATTGTACAACCTCAGGCAGGATTCCTCCGAAAAAAACGACCTGGCGGAAAAACTCCCGAAGAAAGTGGAAGCGCTCAAAAAGATCATGCTCTCAGACAGAGTACCTTCAGAAGCATTTCCTTTTGCCTTTGAGAAACCCTGAGGGGGGGTATAGGGGTATACGGATATACGGATATACGGATATAAGGATCTAGGGAGATACGGGAAGGTATCCCGCACGGCGTATAGTGACATCGTTGTTCGTCAACAAAAAAACCAAGCCCTGTAGGGGCGTACTACATCAGCCCGGGGGTGAAGCCCCGGGGAACCGCACGACGAACGTGAGGGATACGGGCGTACGGATCTATCGATATATGGATATTCCATACATCCTTGTATCCCGTAGAGCCCTATATCCGTATTTCCGTATCACTGTTGTCCGGGGAAAAAATTAAGGAGAAGCCGGTTAGGCTTCTCCATGCTATCTTTGTTGGTGTCAAATCAAACCAAAGTAGC
>DASVOT010000558.1:0-24014 GCA_036383235.1 Chryseosolibacter sp. | reverse complement strand
TGTCGGCAAGCTCGAGAAGATATCGGCAGCTGCCGAGAAACCGGTGAGTGCGGGACCGCGGGCGGGGGGCATTCGCCTCTACGAGAAACAGGCGAATTTCAATCCAACCCTTGACGTGCGTGGAAAGCGCGTGGAGGAGGTGCTGCCGTTGCTCGAACAATTCCTGGATACCGCCCTGCTGCTGGGGCATGGCGAGCTGAGGATCCTGCACGGCAAAGGCGAAGGTGTGTTGAGAAAAGTTGCGCGGGAGCACCTGAGCCGTGTGAAACAGGTGGCCACGTATCATGACGAGCACGTCGAGCGCGGAGGTGATGGTATCACCATCGTGGTGTTGAAATAGGCTGGCGGACGGACAGCGCGGAAAAGAAAAAGGGCCTGTTGAAGGCCTTTGATGTTTTTATTTGGTGAAGGTAAATGTCCAGTCTCCGCTCACCGAACGTACGCGGCTCGTTCCGCCGGGCCAGCCCGCACTGCCATCCGGTACATTGAAAGTCAGAATAAGGTTCGTATCGGTCACCTGGTAGTTCATGGCTGTTTCGCTTGCGGTGCCCGGATCGCGGATGATGTCGGTAGCTTTGTTGGTGCCGAATTTCCAGGTGCCGCTGACAGGCCACGGGCTGGGCTCAGGCCGGGTTCCCGTGAAACTATAGTTATAGGTTCCACCTTCTACATAATTGCCTTCGAGCGTGAGCTTCAGGTTGCTAAAATCCGCTGTCCGGTCCTGCCCGTCATTCGCACTCTCAAGAGTCCATACTGCTTTGAGTTTTCCCAGCTGGATTTCCTCTTCCGTCTTTTTATTGCCTTCCTTGTCCTTGCAACTGGTGTAAAAACCGGCAATGGCGGCCAAAATCAAAACGGAGGCTATTCTTGATAAAATTTTCATTACTGGAAAAGGTTAAGGGTTCTAATATGTCAGTAAAAATACATAATTCAAACTGTATCAATAAGAGTTTAATGCTTTAAAAGCGGCCATTTGTAACCTGCACAACGCTTTTTACCGCTTTTTTAAGCTTTTTAGGCGCTGAAACAGCCCTTTTTCACCAAAGGGGGCGCTCAGGCCGGCATCGTGCGACCTGAGTGCCCGGCAAGGGCACTCCCGTTTCAAAAATTTTTATGCCAGCAATGAGATTACTTCTTTTTATAATCGGTCAGGTTGAGAATAACCGCGTCCTGAGGGTATTCCTCGGGCTCATTCGAGGCGATGAAGACAATGGATCTTTTTGGCAGTTTTGAAAGCTCGTCGATATACCATCCGAACGCCCTGCGGTCAAGGTTAGTGCCAGGTTCGTCGAGGAAGTATGCATCCGCTTCCGTATACAGGGCAAGCCCCAGCTTTAATCGTTGCCTCATGCCGGAAGAAAAATTAACAAGCTGTTTATCGGCCGCGTTTTCGAGATACATGATCTGCAGTAGCTGGCCTATGGAAAATCCGCTCCGGATTTTTTTGAGCTTGAAATGGAAGTTCAGCATCTCCATCAGCGTGAACTCGTCGATGAGATCCATGTAGGGGGCCGCAATCGACACATACCTGAACGCCTGCTCTAGCGGGACGTCAAGGGCGCCTTTTTTATAGATGATGGTCCCCGAGGTCTGCGGGACCTGACCCCACACCACCTGCAGCAAGGTTGACTTTCCTGATCCGTTAGGTCCGGTGATGGCGTATGTGAGGCCGGCAGCAAATTCAAGGCTCAGCTCTCTGAAGATCCATTCCCTGTTGAAGCGTTTGCTGAGATCGTTAACCGCGATCGTGAGCGGGCTTGTCTCTGAATCGGGTGGCTCCAAAAGGTGATTCACATCGATGGAATTAGCTATGCGTTTGGGTTCGGACGAAGCGGAAGAATCCGCGCGGGGAGACGGCTTAATCGCTTCCGCCGTAACCTTTCATGATCCCCCGTTCGGATGTCCGGATAAAGTCAACAATGTAGTCGCGTTCCCTGCTTCCGGCGATTTCCTGTTCGACGACCTCCAGGGCTTTGGAATTGTTGATGCCCTTCAGGAAGATATAGCGATAGATCTCCTGGATCTCGTTGATCTTTTCGGAAGAGAAGCCCCTGCGCCGCAGACCGATCGTGTTGATGCCGGCATAGGTGAGCGGCTCGCGCGCGGCTTTGGTGTAGGGCGGTATGTCTTTGCGTACAAGGGAGCCGCCGGAGACCATCACATGGGCGCCAACTTTTACAAACTGATGCAGTGCGCTGGCGCCTCCGATGATAGCCCAGTCGTCGATGGTAACATGTCCGGCTACCTGTACGGCATTGACGAGTATGCAGTTGTTGCCGATGAGGCAGTCATGAGCCACATGAACGTAGGCCATCAGCAGACAGTTTTTCCCGATCGAGGTTTTGAACTTGTCAGTCGTACCGCGGCTGATCGTGACAAACTCGCGGATCACCGTGTTGTCGCCGATGTGCGTCTCGGTTTTCTCACCTGCGAACTTCAGGTCCTGGGGAATGGAAGAGATCGAAGCGCCCGGATAGATTTTCACATTCTTTCCGATGCGTGAGCCGTCCCACAAGACAACATTCGGTCCGATCCAGCTGCCATCCTCGATGACGACATCTTTCTGCACGGTGGCAAAGGGCTCAATGACGACATTGTTGCCGACTTTTGCTTCGGGATGGACGTTGGCTAATGGAAATCTGCTCATGAATTTTTTCGAACGATACTGGCGGTCATGGTGCCTTCGCAGACGAGTGAATTGCCGACAAAGGCGCGGCCGTACATTTTTGCAATTCCACGTTTGATGGGAGCAACCAGGTCACACTGGATAACCAGCGTATCGCCCGGCAGGACCATTTTTCTGAACTTGATACTCTCGATCCCCAAAAAATAGGTCCAGTAATTCTCCGGGTCCGGAACCGTGTTCAATACGAGGATACCTCCGATCTGGGCCATGGCTTCGATCTGGAGAACGCCCGGGAAAACGGGGTTTCCCGGGAAGTGCCCCTGGAAGAAGAATTCATTTGCCGTCACATTCTTTACACCCGCGACGCTTTCGTTATCGAGGTAGATGATCTTGTCGATAAGCAGGAACGGGTAGCGGTGCGGCAGGGTGGCGGTGATCTTGTTGATGTCCATGACCGGGGGCAGCGAGGGATTGTATTTCGGTCTTCCCTGCTTGTCGGCCTCGTGCATCGCCTTCTTTAGTTTTTTCGCAAAGGCAACATTGGCCGCATGGCCCGGACGGGCAGCGAGCACCTGCGCTTTCAACGGCCTTCCGGCAAGCGCCAGGTCACCTACAATGTCGAGCAGTTTATGGCGGGCGGGTTCGTTCTTGTACCGCAGCTCGATGTTATTCAGGATGCCTTCCTGTTTGACGGCGACTTTTGGCTTGCCGAGCATCTTTGCAATGTTGTCGAGCTCATCGTCTTTCACGACGCGGTCGACGATCACAATGGCATTGTTCAGGTCGCCGCCGCGGATGAGGTTGTTCTTATACAACATCTCCAGCTCGTGCAGGAAGCAGAACGTCCTGCAGGAAGCAATCTCTTTTTCAAACTGGCGGATATCGGTGATGGAGGCATGCTGGCTTCCCAGCACGGGTGAGTTGTAGTCGATCATCACCGTTACCCGGTAATCGTCGAGTGGCAAAGCGGCTATTTCGACATTGCGGGCAGCTTCGCGGTAAAACAATGGCTCCTGCACCTCGAAAAAATCGCGCAACGCGTTTTGTTCCTCCGTGCCGGCATTCTTGAGGGTTTCGACAAACTGGATGGAGCTTCCATCCATAATGGGACATTCCGGACCATCCAGCTGGATGAGCACGTTGTCTATCTCTAGTCCTACAAGGGCCGCCAGCGTGTGTTCAATGGTGCTCACTTTCGCTCCGCTTTGCTCGATGGTGGTACCTCTCGAAACATCCACCACATTTTCGCAATCTGCATTAACAACCGGGGATCCAGGCAAATCGATTCGCTGAAATTTAATGCCGTGATTGGGTTTTGCCGGCAGAAAAGTCATATTCGTCTGGACGCCGGTATGGAGTCCCACACCGGATATCGTAACGGACTTCTGAATGGTTTGCTGTTTGATATTGAGCATATTTGTCGAAAGGTCGGCAAATTTAATCCCAATTATCCGGATAATCCAACAAAGGGGAGTCTACATTCTGCAATCGATTGTGTCTTTGCGGGGTTATCCTTTCTTATCAAGGCTGGGTTCCGACCGCGTCTGGAGAGTCATCTTCTTTTCCAGTTCTCTCAAGCGGGAGTTGAGATCGGGAAGCTGTTTAAAAACCGCGTAAGCGCGGTAGTATTCTTTCACATCGAACGCGGGCGAGCCGAACAGTTGCTGGCCTTCCGTCGCAATGGTTTTCGAAATACCTGCCTGAGCCCCAATGCTCGTTTTGTTGGCAATAACGATATGTCCGGCCATACCAACCTGACCGGCAATAACGCAGTTTTCACCCACTTTCGTGGAGCCTGAAATTCCGCTTTGCGCGGCGATAACCGTATTCTTCCCGATTTCCACATTGTGGGCTACCTGAATGAGGTTGTCGAGCTTGACTCCCCGGCGAACAATAGTCGAATCCCCCAGCAGGGTCGCACAATCGATCACCGTGTTGGCGCCGACGCAGACGTGATCTTCGATCACAACATTACCGAGTTGGGGGATCGCTTTATAGGTTCCGTCGTCTTGCGGAGCGAATCCGAAACCGTCGCTGCCAATAACTGCGCCGGAATGGATGACGCAGTAGCTCCCGACTTTCGTCCCGGGATACAATTTCACGCCGGCGTGCAGGATGGTGTTGTCGCCAATCACCACATTTTCTCCTATGAAGACGTGCGGATAGATTTTGACATTGTTGCCAATGACAGCGTTGTCGCCAATATAGGAGAAGGCGCCCCTGTAAATCTGCTCACCGACCTTCGCGCTCGCGGCGGCGTAGGAGGGTTGTTCAATTCCTGTTTTCTGAAAGCTCAGTAATTTGTGATACTCCTCCAGAAGGGCGGTAAAGCTCGTGTAAGGATCGTCAACAAGAATCAGATTTGAAGAGACCGCTTTTTTAGGAACAAAATCTTTGTTGACGATCACCGCGGAAGCCCCGGTGGTGTAAATGTATTGTTCGTATTTCGGGTTCGATAAAAAAGTGACGTGGCCCTTCCCGGCATCCTGGATCTTCGCCAGCATGTTGATGCGTTCGCTTCCGTCTCCCTTCACTTCACCGCCCAGCATTCTGGCCAACTGATCTATGGTAAATTCCATAATATCGTTTTTGTCATTTGTCTTTGGCTGTTGGTTGTTTGGTCGTCAGTTCCCGAAACCGAAGCCGAAGGATACATGTATGTTTCGGGCGCTCGCGGTCGCCCGTTGCGGGCAGTACGGCCGCCAAGCGGCAACCCATGGTTCACAAAGATACATCTTTAGGCCAGCAGAGGTAGTTTTTTTTGACGATTTTGCTCAGCGCTTTGATGTTGGGCAGATCCGATGCCTGGGCAATGTCGAGCAATGCACCCGAGCGCGTCAGGATATTGATCTTCTCTCCCTCGGTATACGCTTCGTTGGTCACGGTTCCCGATGAAAAAAGGTAAGGTGACTCGGCCCTCAGGGTTTGATATTTGTCAATAATTGCCGTGCGGATCTTTTCGATTACGTTTTTCCGGATGGGTTCATTGCTCAAAATGACCTGGAACAATTTCCTGTTCAGCAAGCGCTCCGATAGCAGCGACAAGATCGGGTCGTCGTGGTGACGCCAAAATTTGATAGCGCCCCAGATGTCGTGATCGTCCATGAGGCCAAACGCCTCGAGCGCGCTTTTGTTGTTGCGGAGGGTCTCGAGGCTGAACGTATTTTCAAGGAAAGTGGCCAGCGCCCGGCTTGCCGGAACTTTTTCTCCGGCTCGCACCAGCACCTGCGCGCGGCGGATGATATTGACGAGCATGCGCTCAGCGGCAAGCGTCGTCTTGTGGAGGTACACCTGCCAGTACATGAGTCGCCTTGCGTTCAGAAAATTCTCAATGCTGTAAATCCCTTTTTCTTCCACCACGAGCTGGTCGCCGTGCACGTGCAGCATGAGGATGATGCGGTCAACGCCGATGGTCCCTTCCTGCACGCCGGAGAAAAAACAATCCCGGTTCAGGTAATCCAGCCTGTCGATGTCAAGCTGGCTGGAGACGAGCTGAAAGAAAAATTTACGGGGATAACTGTTCCTGAAGATCGTAAGGGTGAGGGCCAGCTCGTCGTTGAATTCCGAATTAAGCGATGACATGAGCAGGTAAGAAATGCTTTCATGCTTGACGCCCTGCAGCAAGGAGTGCTCCAGCGCATGGGAAAAAGGACCATGCCCGATGTCGTGGAGCAGCACCGCCAGCTGCGCGGCCTGGTATTCTTCATCCGAGATCTCCACGCCCTTGAAGCGCAGGTTGTCAAGGACGCGTCCCATCAGGTGCAGGGCCCCCAGCGCGTGCTGAAACCGGGTGTGAATTGCGCCGGGGTAGACCAGATCGGTAAGGCCCAGTTGTTTGATGTACCTCAAACGCTGAAACCAGGGATGGGAGATGATGTCGAATATCAACTCACTTTTGATGTGAATAAACCCGTAAAGCGGATCGTTAATGATTTTCTTTTTGTTCAATAGACTGACGGTTCACGTAAATTTAATGCGCCCAGGGGTAGCTTGCCATTTCAATGGTAAATTACAGGTTATAAAGCAACAATTTACACCGTGAATGACCGGCCAAATGTCGGTTTAAACGTCTTTATTTTGATAACTTTCACAAAAATAGATCTATGCAGCGATACAATATACTGTGGGCCGACGATGAAATCGATCTTTTAAAACCGCATATCATGTTCCTCGAACAGCGGGGATACGACATCACGCCCGTCAACAACGGGGCCGACGCCGTTGAAATGTGCGATGACAAGAATTTCGACGTCGTCTTTCTGGACGAACATATGCCGGGGATGTCGGGCCTGGAGGCGCTGAGCCAGATCAAGAACAGCAAGCCGAACCTTCCGGTGGTGATGATCACTAAAAATGAAGAAGAGCAGATCATGGAGGAGGCCATCGGTTCCAAGATCGCCGATTACCTGATCAAGCCTTTGAACCCAAGCCAGATCCTGCTGGCGGTAAAGAAGATCCTGGAGAACAAGAGGCTGGTGAGTGAAAAAACAAACCTGAACTATCAGCAGGAATTCCGCAAGATCAGCATGGCGTTTCAGGACGTCATGAACCACGAGCAGTGGGCCGATATTTACAAAAAGCTCGTTTTCTGGGAGGTGCAGATGGATGAGAACCAGGATATGGCGGAGGTTCTCGACATGCAGAAAACGGAAGCGAACGCCAACTTCGCCAAGTTCATCATGCGCAATTATGAAAGCTGGCTGAACGATCCAAAGGCGGATAAGCCCCTGCTTTCACACCAGCTCATGAAACGCAAGGTCTTTCCCGAGCTCAGCCAGAAGAAGCCTGTGTTCGTCATCCTCATCGACAACCTTCGGTATGATCAATGGAAGGTGATCGAGCCGGTGATCGGCGAATACTTTACCATCGATCGGGAGGAGCATTATTATTCCATCCTTCCGACGACCACGGCGTATGCGCGCAATGCGATTTTTTCCGGGCAGATGCCTTCCGAGATGGCGAAATCGCATCCCGATCTCTGGGTGGGTGAGGATGAGGAGGAGGGAAAGAACAATTTCGAGGATGAATTTCTCGCCAAGCAAATGCGAAGGAATAACATTACCGGAAAGATGTCTTACCACAAGATCAAGAACCTGGAAGAAGGACGGAGCCTGGCCGATTCGGTAAACAATCTTTTTAATAACGAGCTCAATGTGATCGTCTATAACTTCGTCGATATGCTCTCGCATGCGCGCACCGATATGGCGATGGTGCGCGAGCTTGCCCCGGATGAATCGGCCTACCGTTCCCTCACCAAATCCTGGTTCCTGCATTCTCCCCTGATCGATATCATCCGGAAGATCTCGGAGAAGGATGTTCGGGTCGTGCTGACGACCGATCACGGCACCATCCGCGTAAAGCGGCCTTTCAAGATCATCGGCGACCGCACGGTGAACACCAACCTGCGCTACAAGCAGGGCAAGAACCTCGGCTACGAAGGCGACAAGGTGATGCAGGTCTCCAGGCCGGAACGGCTGTTCCTGCCGAAGATGAATGTCTCGACATCCTATGTTTTTGCAATCGAGGACCAGTTTTTCGCCTACCCCAACAACTATAATTACTACGTAAATTTTTATAAGGATACCTTTCAGCACGGAGGAGTGAGTATGGAAGAGATGATCATTCCTTTAATTTTCTTAAATTCGAAGAATGTGGGCTGAGGACGGCGGTACAACGTACCACGGGGTAAAACCGGCAGACCTGGGCGATGTGGCCAGGGTATTTTTAAAGCAGGCAGGCCACTACCCCGTGTGGTTATTTTTCGGCGAAATGGGATCGGGTAAAACAACCTTTATCAAAAGACTGTGCGCGGAGATGGGGGTGCGGGATGCCATGAGCAGCCCGACTTTCTCCATTGTGAACGAGTACCGGGCCGGTGAGCAGGGAAAGATCTACCATTTCGACTTTTACAGGATCAAAAGTGAGGCGGAGGCATATGATATCGGAGCGGAGGAATATTTTTACTCCGGCGATTTATGCCTGATCGAGTGGCCCGAAAAAATACCCTCGCTCATACCCCCTGAACATGCTGAAGTTTCCATTACGGTCGAAAATCAAAACGAAAGAACCATAGCCCTTTCTGTTCATGACGGAAAAGAAAAAAAGCGGATTTGAAGCGCTCGCCACAAAAACGAGCCTCTATCCGGAAGAAAAGTTGATGAAAGTGAAAACGGGGAAGCACTCCTTTTTTATCGGTCTACCGAAAGAAATCTCGTTACAGGAAAATCGGATCTGTCTTACGCCCGACGCCGTCGCGCTGCTGGTGAACAATGGCCATGAAGTATGGGTGGAGGCAAAGGCGGGCATTGGCTCAAAATTTACGGATAAACAATACAGCGAGGCAGGGGCCAGGATCGTTTACTCGGCCCAGGAGGTATATAAAGCGGATGTCATCCTGAAGATCGAGCCCCCTACGCTGGAAGAGATCGAAATGATGCATCCCAACCAGGGCCTGATATCCGCCCTCCAGCTCGGCCATCTGAAGTCGGATAATCTGCAGGCACTGATGAAAAAGAAGGTCACCGCCCTCGCGTATGAATTTATCGAAGACAAGGTTGGGGGCATGCCCATCATCCGTGCCATGAGCGAGATCGCGGGCACGACCGTGCTGCTCATCGCCGCCGAGCACCTGAGCTCCGCCAACAGCGGAAAGGGGGTGATCCTCGGAGGCATCACAGGCGTACCGCCTACGAAGGTCGTCATCATCGGCGCAGGGACCGTCGCGGAATACGCCGCGCGTGCAGCCATAGGGTTAGGCGCCGAGGTGCAGGTCTTTGACAACCATATCTACAAACTGCGTCGCATCAAAAGCATGCTGGGACAGCAGATCTACACCTCCACCATTGACACGCTCACGCTCAGCCGCACGCTCGAGTCAGCGGACGTGGTCATCGGCGCCTTGCGCGCGGAAAAAGGCAGGGCGCGCCATGTGGTCTCAGAAGACATGGTCATGCGGATGAGACCGGATTCCCTCATCATCGACCTGAGCATCGACCAGGGTGGATGCATCGAGACGTCCGAGATCACCACCCTGAGCAAGCCCGTTTTCCGGAAGCACGGGGTCATCCATTACTGCGTGCCAAACGTCGCTTCCAGGGTGGCCCACACCGCCACCACCGCGCTGAGCAACATCTTCACGCCCACGATCCTCAGGGCCGCCGAAGAGGGTGGGATCGAAGAGATGATCTTCTCGCACAAGTGGTTCATGAAGGGCGTGTATACCTACAAAGGCGGATTGACAAACGAACCGGTGGCCCGCAAGTTCGGATTGAAATACAAAAACATTGATCTTTTACTGGCCGCCCGCTTTTGATTCGCCCGCGCGTTAGCCGGGCCGGTTAACGCCCCAGCCGGCCGAGGGTTTCCTCGAGCGCGGCGATTTTCGCTTCGGCGTCAGCTTTCTTTTTGCGCTCGCTTTCCACGACCGCAACGGGGGCGCTGCTGACGAACTTCTCGTTACCCAGCTTTTTATCCACGATCGCGAGAAATCCCTTTTGATAAGCAATCTCTTTCAGGATGGCTTCGCGCTCTTTGGCCGCATCGACTTTTCCTTCCAGCGGAATAAAAAACTCTGCCGCGCGCACGAGGAACCCGGTTGCGTTTCCACCAGGAGCTTCCCCGACGAACTCAATCGGCTTCAGGTTCGCCAGTTTCTCGATCACCGGGGCGAACGCGATGGTCTTCATCTGCGGGCTTTTCTTTACCTGCAGCGCCAAGGCCTCCTTCGGAGAAAGATTTTTCGCATTGCGGGTGTTGCGCACCTCCTTTACGATCTCAAAAGCGAAAAGAGCCTCCGGAAGGACGGCTTCGTCATACGGCTCGGGCTGCGGGTAGGGCGCCACGATGATGCAGTCTTCTTCCTTTCGTCCTTTCAGCTCGTGCCATAGCTCCTCCGTGATGAACGGCATGAAAGGATGAAGGGCCTTCAGCAGGGATTCGAAAAAACCGATCGTTTCATCGAGCGTCCTCTCGTCGATGGGCTTCCCGAAGTCCGGCTTTACGATCTCCAGGTACCAGGAGCAGAAATCGTCCCAAATCAGCTTGTAAAGCGAGTGCAGGGCGTCGGAGATCCTGAACCTGGAGAAATGATCTTCGATCTCGGCAAGCGCCTGATTCAACCGCGCGCGGAACCAGTCCGTAGCGATTTTGTTCTCCGGCGGCTGAGGCAGTTTTTCACTGGTCCAGCCGTTTACAAGGCGGAAGGCGTTCCAGATCTTGTTCGCGAAGTTCCTTCCCTGCTCGACGAGCTTTTCGTCGTACAGGAGGTCATTGCCTGCCGGAGCGCTGAACAGCATTCCCGTGCGAATGGCATCCGCTCCGTATTGCGCGATGAGATCGAGGGGGTCAGGCGAATTTCCCAGCGACTTGGACATTTTGCGGCCAAGCGCATCGCGCACAATCCCCGTGAGATAAACATTGCTGAACGGTTTTTCCCCCCTGTATTCATACCCGGCTATGATCATCCGGGCCACCCAGAAGAATAAAATCTCGGGAGCAGTCACCAGGTCGTTAGTTGGATAGTAGTAGTTCAGGTCGGCGTTGCCTTTGTTGCCTTTCGGATCGGCGAATACCGACGTATCAAAAACGGCAATCGGCCACAGCCAGCTGGAGAACCAGGTGTCCATCACGTCAGGATCCTGTTTCAGCGAACCCGGCTTCCGGCCCGGGTAACTCTTCCTGTATTCGGCCATGGCCTCCTCATGCGTCTTTGCCACGACATGATTGCCTTCCTCGTCATACCAGGCCGGGATGCGATGGCCCCACCATAACTGCCGCGAGATGCACCAGTCGCGCACATTTTCCATCCAGTGCCTGTACGTATTTCTGAACTTCGGCGGAATGAGTCGGATCTCGTCGTTCATGACATTTTCCAACGCCGGCCGCGTGATCTTTTTCATCTCGAGGAACCACTGCCGCGAAAGCCTCGGCTCGATCACCGCATCCGTTCGCTCCGAGAAGCCCACGCTGGTCTGATAGTCCTCAACTTTCAGCAGAAACCCTTTTGCCTCCAGCTCTTTGGCGATCTTCTTTCGGGCGATGAAACGGTCTTCCCCCACGAAGATTTGCGCCTTTTCGTTCAGGCTGCCATCCTCATTTAAAATGTCGATCACTTCCAGGTTGTGCTTCTTGCCCAGCTCATAGTCGTTCATATCGTGCGCCGGGGTCACCTTCAGGCAACCGGTCCCAAAATCCATCGCAACATACTCGTCTTCAATTACCGGCACCGGCCGGTTGACGAGCGGTATCAGCGCTTTCTTTCCTTTCAGATGTTTGTATCGCTCGTCGCCGGGATTAACACAGATCGCGGTATCGGCCATGATCGTTTCAGGCCGGACCGTTGCAATGGTCACATAATCATTCCGGCTTCCCTCAATCGGGTAGCGGATGTAATAGAGCTTCGATGAGACCTCCTTATGGATCACTTCATCGTCCGAGAGGGCGGTCTTTCCCGCCGGGTCCCAGTTGACCATCCTCAGACCGCGGTAGATATGACCTTTCCTGTACAGGTCGATGAAGACGTTGATCACCGCGTCATAGTAATCGGGATCCATCGTGAATCTAGTCCGCTGCCAGTCGCAGGAGGCTCCAAGTTTCTTGAGCTGCTCCAGAATGATGCCTCCGTATTTTTCTTTCCACTCCCAGGCATATTTCAGGAATTCGTCGCGGGTGAGGTCCGACTTCCTGATGCCGCGCTCGCGCAGCATGGCGACCACCTTTGCCTCTGTCGCAATGGAAGCATGATCGGTGCCGGGTACCCAGCAGGCTTCCTTTCCCTGCATCCGCGCCCGTCTCACCAGCACGTCCTGGATGGTGTTGTTGAGCATGTGGCCCATGTGCAGCACACCGGTGACGTTGGGAGGAGGAATGACGATACAAAACGGCTGCTTCTCCGGGTTTGGCTCCGAGTGAAAAAATCCCTTTTCCGTCCAGTAGCTGTACCATTTGTTTTCAACTTCCGCCGGATTGTATTTTGTAGATAGCGACATGGTTAATAATCAGAGGGCAAAAATAGGGGAATAATGGATATACGGATATACGGATATACGGATCTATGGATATACGGATGTATGGATATACGGGCTACGGAAATACGGAAATACGGAAATACGGATATACGGATATACGGAAATACGGATCTATGGAAATACGGATACACGGATATACGGGGCTACGGGGCATAAGGTATAGGGGTAGTAGATGGGGGTCACCAGGTTTGGGTTTCCGATATTAATGTAACCGCATAAAGGTCACTTACTTATGGAGACATTAACCCTGCCGGATAACGCGAAGCAAAAAACACTGACCACCATCCAATGGAAGCAGCTGGGGAGCCTCGCGGCGCTGTATGGTTCGATCATGGTCGGCTGGATCGCCTATCAGAATTACCAGCCGAGACTTCTTGCCCAGTTCCGGTTTACCGGTTTCACCTATTTTCTTACGGCGGCCCAGGCAGTCATTGTAATGATCACGCCCCTGATCGCGGGACGACTGGGAGACCGGTACCGGTTTGAAAAAGGCCACCGCCTGCCTGTGATTTCCGCCGGCATCAGCTTCGCCGCCATGGTGTTCATGGCGGTGGCGTTCACCCTTTTGGGAGCTCCGTGGGACGCCTTGCGATGGGCGCTCCCGGTCCTGATCGTCTGCTGGCTGATCGCGATGAGCACCTTTACCAGTCCCGCCCTGTCGACACTGGAATTGTTTACGCCGGTGGAGAAGCTTCCCCACGCAATGGCTATCCTCACGATCACCGCGAATGTGGTCTCTTCCCTGGAGCCCGTCATTGTTGATATCATTGACCGCCTGGGCGCGCCGGTCACGTTTATGCTGGGAGGCATCGCCGTCTTTTTTTCAGGATATGCGTTGAAGAAACATTCACTGGGGCTATTTAAAAAGAACGCCGACAGGGAAAGCGAACCGGAAGCCGGGGCGCCCGCTCGATCGTCATACGCCCTGATCCTGTTTGCGGGACTGGCGCTGGGGGTCGCGACGACGATCCTGTTCAATGTTTTGCCCGCGCTCCTGCAACAAAAAGTCGGGGACCTCGTCGCGGTCGATGGAAAGGGTATGCTCGTTGGCATTCTCCTGCTGTCCGCAATGCTCAGCTGGCCGGTGGGTAAACTGGCAGGCACGCGCGGATTTGCGAGGATGTTTGTCATCAGTTTCATATTCACCCTGATTGCAACGCTCGCGCTATTGCTCACGACGTCCTCCCTGCTATCGGTCATCCTTGCTGCGCTCTATGCGGTCAGTTTCACTTCACTTTCCGTAGTCGGCTTGCCGCTGGCGATCAGCCGGGCGGCGTATGCAGAAAAGGTTTTTTGCGTGGGAATCTTCTTTGCGGGCGTGGCAGTTCCCGAGGGGGTCTGGGATCTCTTTCTCCAGGGATACAACCCGGCACCCGGCCTCTGATAGCAACGAAGATTGGTGGAATGCAGTGCGTGCGGATGGGAACAGACGCCCATTCATGACGCATCATTGCCGATTGACGAGCCGCCCGCCATTCGTATGCGCCACTCTGGCGGGTACATGTTGTTCACCCTGTTCGACAAAACGTTCGCCCATCCGATCGGCAGTCCCTGAAAGGTGAGCAGCGTGAATCCTGTGCCTGCGCCCGCCAGCTCTATTGTTTCTTTTCGCAGGTATTTCAGGGCATCAGCTTCGCCGACCTCGCGGAGAGGGAAATGCTGCCTGTTGAGCTCTACGGAGAGGGCAAGGGCATGTTCGGGGATCAGCTTGTCATGCTTTAGCCGCGCGAGGTTGGTGCCGGCGTACATGATCCTCAGGTGCTGCAGCGCGAATTCAATTTCCTTTATCCGGAACGCAGGCATAAAAAACACGAGGTCCTGGAACTGAAAAAAAGAGACTTGCCCTTCCGGGAGTATCCACTTTTTCAGCCTGTCGGTCACGTTCCCCGGTGGCACGACAAACGGGGCCTTGCTTTTGAGAAGCGCCGGCCGCGTTGATTCTTTCTTTCTCATTACGGATATAAAAAAGCCTTCACCTTTTGTCTTGTGTGGAAAGAAACGGTAGGCGATGATGCCATCCCGGTCGACCTCTTCAATGCCCCAGGAACGCTCGACTGAAAGCCTCACGAACGCGACATTGTGATTTTGCTTCAGCCACGTCAGGTTCTCTTCGTTTTCCGATTCGTTGTAGGTGCACGTGCAATAGATGAGCACGCCCTCTTCGCGAAGCGCATCCCAGGCGCTGGCTACAATTCTTTTCTGCCGCGCGCAGCAAAGCTGTACATTTTCGGGTGACCACTCCCCGGCAGCCCGCGGATCTTTCCTGAACAGCCCCTCTCCCGAACAAGGCGCGTCCACGACCATCACGTCGAAGAATCCGCGCAGCGCTTGAAAATCGGCGGGGTCATTGTTGGTGACAATAGCATTCGGGTATCCCCATTTCTGAATGTTTTCGGAAAGTATGGAGGCGCGCGACCGGATCGCTTCATTTGAAATAAGTAAGCTTTCGCGGCTCAACAAGCTGAGAAGGTGGGTGGATTTTCCGCCTGGCGCGGCGCACAGGTCAAGCACCTTCAACGCCTTCTTCAGATCCACGCTTTGCCTGATTGCGTGCCCGAGGAACATCGAGCTTGCCTCCTGCACATAATAACTTCCCGCGTGGAAGAGCGGATCGAGCGTAAAGACGGGGCGGTCAGATAAATAGCGGCCCCATTCGCTCCACGGCACGCGGGACGCGGCGGCAAGCCCCTCGTTCTTCTTCAGCGGGTGGAGGCGAATGCTGACGGGAGCAGTTTCCTGAAGGCTGCTGAGGAAGGCAGGAAAGCCGGCGCCCAGCCTGCTGCGAATGGATTCTTCAAATTTTTCAGGAAGCGGTTTCATCGCGCAAAGTTAATGTTTCCCCTATCTTGCCGGCGTGCCCCGAATCATTTAGGTTTACTTTACAATGAAAGCGTCTTTGAAAACGGTTCATTCGCAAATGACCAGTTGGGTGGAGGTGCACCCTGACTCAGATTTTCCTATCCAGAACCTGCCCTTCGGGATCTTTACGACGCGCGCGACTCCGCCGCGAACCGGTGTTGCCATCGGGGAGTACGTACTTGATATCGCGCTCCTTCACAGGAAAAAATATTTCAGTGGAATCGATCTGCCGCCAGCTGTCTTCCATCAACCCTTTCTCAACGATTTTCTCGCCCTCGGCAGGAAAAAAATTACCGCCGTCCGCAACCGGATCTCCGCCCTGCTGCAAAAGGACAACAAGACGCTTCAGTTAAAAAAAGCCCTGCGAGACGAAGCGCTCATTCCACAAAAAAACACCCGCATGCTCATGCCGGTGCGCATTTCCAATTATACCGACTTTTACAGCAGTGAAGAGCACGCCATCAATCTTGGTTCCATGTTCCGCGATCCCTGGCATCCGCTCCTGCCGAACTGGAAACATTTGCCGGTAGCCTACCACGGGCGCGCCTCTTCCATCGTCGTCACCGGAACCGATATCCGCCGGCCATGGGGACAGATCAAGCTTCCCGATAAATCATCGCCCGAGTTCTCCCCGACGGCGAAACTTGATTTTGAGCTGGAGCTCGCTTTTATTACCTGCGGCGAAAGCAAACTGGGAAAGCCGATCAGCATCCGCCGGGCTGAGGATTACATCGGCGGCTTTGTCTTGTTCAACGACTGGTCGGCGCGTGACATACAGCAATGGGAATACGCTCCGCTCGGCCCCTTCCTGGGAAAGAATTTTGCGTCGACGATGTCACCGTGGCTGGTGACGCTGGACGCGCTTGAACCTTTCCGGGTGAGTGGTCCCCAGCAGGTTCCGGAGGTTCTGCCCTATCTCGCCTTCTCAGGAAAAAAGAATTTCGACATCACGCTGGAGGTAACGCTGCAGGCAACGCAGGGCGAGGAGACGGTGTTGTGCAGGACCAACGCTAAATACCTCTACTGGAACGCCTGCCAGCAGCTCGCGCATCACACGGTAAACGGGTGCAACGTCCAGGTCGGCGATGTCTATGCGTCGGGCACGATCAGCGGTCCATCGCCCGGGTCGTTCGGGTCGATGATCGAATTGTCATGGAATGGAGAGAAGTCGCTGACTCTGGCGGATGGAAGCACCAGAACATTTCTTGAAGACGGAGACCGCATACGCATGCGCGGTCACGCGTGCGTCAATGGAGTCAGGATCGGCTTCGGCGAATGCAGTGGCAAAATCCTCCCGGCCTATAGCGGCACTTCCGGTTAGGAAGATGAAGGCACCGGGAGTATTGCAGGAACACAGATTGATAAAATGATACATAACATTTCTCAATGCTCGAACGGCGATGGTGACCATTAATCCGAAGGAGGTTTCGACTGCAGCGTTTCACGCTTACCTGCTGGGTGCCGTGACGCCGCGGCCGATCGCTTTTGCGAGCACCACGGATCTTCAGGGACGGGTGAACTTAAGCCCCTTCAGTTTTTTCAACTGTTTCGGGGCGAATCCTCCGTTGCTTATTTTTTCGCCAGCGCGGAGGGGCAAGGATAACACGACCAAACACACTTACGAGAACGTGCTCGTGGTACCGGAAGTGGTTATCAATGTCGTCAATTATGCGATGGTGCAGCAGGCGTCCCTTGCCAGCAATGAATTCCCTAAAGAAATAAACGAGTTCAGGAAAGCGGGCTTCACCGAAGCGACTTCCGTGATGGTGAGGCCGCCGAGGGTTGCGGAGGCCCCCGTGTCAATGGAATGTAAAGTCCTTCAGGTAATACAGACTGGAAAAGTTCCGGCAGCAGGCAATCTTGTTATCTGTCAGGTGTTGCTTATGCACGTTAAGGAAGAAGTGCTGGATGGTGAGGGCAGCATTGATCCGTTCAAGCTTGATGCCGTTGCCCGTCTTGGCCGCGACTGGTATTGCAGGGTGCAGGGCAATGCCATCTTCAAGGTGCCTAAGCCTGCCGGAAAGCCCCCCATCGGTATCGACCAGCTCCCGGAGGCCATACGCACGAGCCGCGTCCTGACGGGCAACGACCTGGCGCTGCTGGCGGGCGTTGAAGAGATTCCGGAGGCATCCCGGGATCTTATTGCCCTCGACAACCGAGTGCATGCAGCGCGTGAGAAGGGTAGGGACGCCGTTCACAGCCTGGCCAGGCAATACATCCATGAAGGAAAAATCAAGGAAGCATGGGATTTACTGCTGGGCAGTGAAGCGGCTGCCGGCGGCACACAGGGGTCTGCGTGAACATAGGAAGATCAGCCTTGTGAAGGGGGTATTCGACGGGCGATCAGTCCCTGTACAGCACTGCCTTTGCCGCCTTCACCGTCTTTGCCACGCTCGGGAGGATCTCGGTGATGAGGGTCGGCGCATAGGGCAGGGGAGCATCGAGGTTGGTGATCCGGTGCACGGGCGCATCCAGGTAATCGAACGCGTATTTTTGCACGTGATACGTTATTTCCGCCGAGATGGATGCCAGCGGCCACGCCTCTTCGACGATGACCAGGCGATTTGTTTTTTTGATGGATGCAACGACCGCCTCATAGTCGATGGGCCTGACGGAACGCAGGTCTATGACTTCAGCGGAGATGCCGTCTTTCTCAAGTTCGTCGGCGGCGGCGAGCGCCACTTTTAATATTTTTCCAAAGGAGACGATGGTGACATCTGATCCGGTCTTTTTCACATCCGCCACACCGATCGGCAGAAGATATTCTTCTTCGGGCACTTCGCCTTTGTCTCCATACATGAGCTCGGATTCCATAAAAATTACCGGATCGTCGTCGCGTATGGCAGATTTCAGCAAGCCCTTTGCGTCGTGCGGATTGGCAGGCACAACCACTTTCAGTCCTGGCGTGTTGGCAAACCAGTTTTCAAAATTCTGAGAGTGCTGTGAGCTCAGCATTCCCGCGTTTCCCGTGGGGCCTCTGAAGACGATGGGGACATTGAACTGCCCGCCTGACATTGACATCATTTTTGCCGCGCCGTTGATGATCTGGTCGATGCCAACCAGGGAGAAGTTAAAGGTCATGAATTCGATGATCGGCCGCAGGCCGTTCATGGCTGCGCCGATGCCGATGCCGGTGAATCCAAGCTCTGCGATGGGCGTGTCAATCACCCTTTCAGGCCCGAATTCAGCAAGCATTCCCTGGCTCACTTTGTAAGCACCGTTATATTCAGCAACCTCCTCGCCCATGAGAAAGATTGATTGATCTCTCCGCATTTCCTCAACCATGGCCTCCCTGAGGGCTTCTCTGAACTGAATCTGTCTCATATCATTATTAAAGTCCGTAAAAATAGTATCTCGGTGGGGATTGGCAAAGCTTTAGCGCAGGCAAAGCCACAAATAAAAAGCCCTCCCGGCTTAACCGGGAGGGCTTTTCACGACTAAAACGAGGGTTTATTTCAATGCGTTTCTGAAGGCTTCGTTGGAAGACACTTTTGAGAATTCCAGGTCAGTCAAAGCAGCTTCCTTCAGGGACGGATCCTGAGCAACGGCTTTGCTGATGTTGCTGACCACGTCATCGGTGTTACCGAGGCGGGCTGCCGCAACAGCGGCCCCGTAATAGGCAACTCCCATGTTGCTGTCTTTGCTGATCGCGTCATTGAATGAGGTGAGCGCGTTCTGATAATCTTTGTTCAGCAACTGGGCCAGACCTTTGTTGAAGAGGTTCTCGGCATTATCAGTAGCGGCGGAAGTGGACCTCACCGCATCCTGGTAGCGTGCCATATAAATTTCAGCGGCACCTTTTACACCATTCACGCCGGCAACGTTATCTCCGCTTAAGCCGGAGTTCAGCGCCTGGTTGGCGTGGTTGTAGGCAGCGTACGGGTTGCCTTTCATCATCTCAACGGAAGCAAGGTTTGCGTGAACCTCCGGAGCGTCGTTCAGCCGTGCAGCAATCTCAAGCTGAGCCTGAGCTTTATCTGCCAGCCCGCTGACGTCAGATGAATTTTCCAGGGCCTGGGCGATGTAGACCGCGCCGAGGTTGTTGTGGGCCTGCCAGTTTGTGGCTTTCTTGGTGGCAGCTTCATAGATCCTTGCTTTCTCTTCCAGCGAAGGAGTGAGCGTGGCGCCATACATGAGTTCTTCCAGTGACAGGGTATCGGTGTTCACCTGACCTTGTGTGATCTGTTTGGCCAGCACAGCGATCTCAGCATCGGTTTTCTTGTCTTTTACAACAAGTATCTCCGTTTTCGCTGTTCTTAATTTCGGATAGATGTCGCGGAAAACCTTCCTGTAAGTAGACAGTTTATGCAGCTGATCTTCCTGGCTTTCGAAATCGCCGGATCCGTTGATAATATTGAGGTATTCGGCTTTTTGTTCGGAGGTAATGCCATCGTAAGCAGCAAGCGCATCTTTGAATTCATTCCAGTCGCGGATAACGGGTTTCAGGATGAACTTGATCTCATCAGCCTGTTGCTGATAGTCGTATTTCTTCATTTGCTGGCGATAGTATTTTTCGATCGCAGCAGCGCGCTCCGGTGACAAACGGCTGTTGATACGCTCGGCACCTTCAGGAGAGTGGGTACCTGTAATGGTAACGGTGCTGGTGGCATTCTTTGAAGCGATGAACGCGTTCAGCTGCTTTCCTTTGGCGCTTCTGATCTCGGAGTTTCTCAGAACAGACCTGCCTTGTTCGAAAATAAAGTCGGGGATGATCACCGGTTCCAGCTCAGGCTGGTTGTTATAGCCATGGCCCGCATAGGCTGCGAAATAAACGGGCTTCACAAGTTTAGATGTGGTGATAATGCCTGTCGCAACCTGCATCCTGCCGGAGCTTTTTGATTTCCCTCCTTTGGAAGCAACGCCTTCCACTTCCAGGACGCCGTTTTTCATTGCCGGAGCATAGGCAAAGGAAAACGTATGGGTAGCTTTCGGCTGTTCGGTTGCGGCATTCGGGTAGTCTTCCGCTTTGAATGCTATCGGGTCGAGGGCAACCTCCTGCTCGCCATATTTGTAAAAGGTGTTCACCGTATACACAGTGCCCTTTTTCAACATTTTGACGGGAAGGTTGGCGGCCATATCAAAGGTAACGGTGTCTTTGTGTACCTCCAATGGGTTTGGAGTTACCGTAAGTTGTTGATCCTTAGACATCTTAACCATCTTGGGCAGTGTACAACCCGCGAGGCCAAGGGCAGCGATAATAAAAAATGAGTAAACTACTTTTCTCATCGGAGGTTTGTTTATGTGAATTTTAGAGGTTCCAAAACTAAACTTATGTGTGTTTTTTTGCAATTATAGTCAAAAAAATAAGAAAACTGCCACTGGATGGCATGGCGTTGGTCGTTATATTTGTGAGCCGGATTTTTGGTCGATAAATGCACTTTTTCGCAAGTTGAAAGCCTAATGTTTGGTTATGAATTATTTAGCATATAAAATCCAGCACTTCTTTGAGGGGTATGCCTTTGGGGTTTGTACCCGCCTGGGCGAGAAGCTGGGAGTGGCCACGTCGAGCATAAGACTGTTTTTTATCTATGCCTCCTTCATTACGTTCGGATCGCCCGTAATCGTGTATCTGGCGCTGGCCTTCGTTATGAACATCCGTAAGCACCTGCGAAAACGCAATCCTATCTGGGATTACTGAAGCGGGAACGACTTCTTTCTCAACAGGTAATACTCGAAAATGATAAGCCCCGCCCGGATATTGGTCCGGGGATAGGAGGGATGCTGCTGCCTGATCTCGTGGCGCTTCGCTGTAAGTTTTCGGATCTGACCAAGAAAACCGGCGTGTGCCTGAAGCACACTCCACGCGTTCCGGAACTGGCCTTTGAAAATGAAAAACAGTGCGGCGAGCCAGTCGAGCGCCATCCGCGCGGGCAATTTGTAAAACAGCTCGCCTGTGTCCAGGTGTTTGAAGATGAGCATAAGCCCGTTCCGGAAGTTCAGGTACGTTTTCCGCGGATGCTGGTAGCCAAGCGTCCCGGCTCCCAGGTGATATACGCGGCTTTTTCCGGAATAGTAGACGAGATTCTGCGAACGGTTCAGCTTCCAGCACAGGTCGATTTCCTCCATGTGGGCAAAGAAGTCTTCATCGAATCCTCCGTGCTCGCGGAATTTCTCCGACCGGATCATCATACAGGCTCCCGAGGTCCAGAAGACCGCTCTTTCGTCATCGTACTGCCCCAGGTCTTGCTCCACGTGATCGAAGACGCGGCCCCTGCAAAACGGATAGCCGAGCGCATCCAGAAAACCGCCACCCGCGCCTGCGTACTCAAACAGCGCTTTACTGCGATACGACAGGATCTTTGGCTGAACCGACACAATCTGCGGATTATCATCCAGGAGCGCTTTCAAGGGTGTCAGCCACTCGCGGGTAACTTCAACGTCTGAATTCAGGAGAACGAAATAATCGGCGGTGATGGCGGCCAGCGCTTTGTTATAACCACCGCAGAAGCCATAATTAGCGCCCAGCGGTATCACGCCGACCTGCGGGAACTCCGCCTGCAGCATGGCGACGGAACGGTCGCCGGAGCCATTGTCGGCCACAAAGATTTTTGCTTCGGCGGAGTGTTGAATGACGGAGGGAAGAAACTGCTTGAGCAATTTTTCGCCGTTGTAATTCAGGATGACGACCGCGACACTCGTCATCCCATGAGACTGCTTAGGTCCATGCCCGGAATATTCGGCAGCAAACCTTCCGTGCTCTTGCGCAATTCCTCTTTTGCTTTTATTTCGGCTTCTTCCGAAGCTTTGTTGACGGCGGCGACGATGAGATCCTGCACGACAACCTTGTCATCCGCTTTCAAAAGCGAAGGGTCAACGTCTAACCCGATGAGCTGTCTTTTTCCATTGACGGTGGCCTTTACAAGCCCGCCCCCCGACTCTCCGGAAGCGCTGATGTTGGCTAAGCTGTCCTGGGCTTCTTTGAGACGGGCCTGAACCTCTTTCATTTTGCCCATCATTTTCATCATATCAAACATAATCCTGTAATTTAAAAGTCATTGCAGCCATCTTCATGCCCGCTTCTGCAAAGGTAGAAAAATAGGATACCCCTTATACCCTTATACCCTATACCTCTACTCCCTCCGCAGAAGCAGCACGGAGCCGGAGCGCTTGAAGGTGCGGCCGGCGCGGTCTGTGATGTAGGCGATAAAGGCATAAGTGCCTTCGGGCATGTCTTTACCATTGAAGGTTCCGTTCCAACCCGTCTGAATGTCTGTGGTGGTGAACAGCAGCTCGCCCCAGCGGTTGAAGATCTTCATTTCAAAACCCACCACATATTGGCCGAACACCGTGAAGATGTCGTTCAGGTTGTCCCCGTTCGGAGTAAACGCCGTTGGATGGAACAGGTTCGGATCTTTGAGGATGACGATGCGGTTGGAGATGGCCTGGTTCAGTCCGGACTCGGCAGGCAAGGCCTTGACGACATATTCAAACGCCTGGTTGTCGGGGTCATCCGACGTGTCCACATAGGAAGTGGCCGATCCGACCTGGAATGTCTGCAAGAGCTGACCTTCCGCGGAGTATTTTTCAACGACATAGCCTGCCACTCCCTGCGTCCATCCTTCATAGGCTGTCCACGTCAGGCTCACAGAGTTATCTTTCAGCAGCGTGCCGGTCAGCCTGACCGGGCAGACTTCGATCCCGGCCGGACTCTGGTTACCGCATACATCTTTGTAGCTGATCTTGTAGCAGGAGGCATCTTCCGCTTTGTATGCCGGGTCGGCAAAGGCATTTTGCGTTGTTGTCGAGAGGAAACTGTATTGGCCGCCGACGGATTTATCAACGGTAAATTCTTCAGGGATAAAATTGGGATCGGTTTGCCATTCGAGCGTGACATTGTCACCTGACACCATCGCCGTGACGTTCGAGATGGCGGTAGGGATGTCAGTTGAAAAGCCAACGCCGCATTCCCGTGCCGAGATGCTCCTGCTTCCATTCGGATAGTTCGTCGTCAATTGATAGCAGTACTGCATGCCGCAGGTGATGCCGACGTCGGCGTATGGCGATGAGGGGGGCGCGGTGGTCAGCACGGTGCCGTCGCCTGCGTCGCGCCTGAGCTGAAAACCGCTGATACCCGCAGCAGAAGTTGCCCAGCTTACATCGATGGCGTCGTTTCTCACGTTCAGGTCAAGATCTGTGCTGCAGATGGTGGCGGAATTGACCACCGTGTTGTTGCAGGGGTCAAACGCAGCCAGGCGAAAGCAGTAGTAATTCGCCTCTGTATCCAGGTTGAAAATGGTGTCGACGGGTTGATTGGAAATGGTTTTTACCTGCTGGAAGGTGGTGCCGTTGTTGGTGGCGATTCCCAGTTTGTACTGGACGTTCGGAAGTATATTGTATTCAAGGCGGATGCTTTTGGTATCGAGCACTTCCAGCAAGGTAATGACCGGCGCCGGTAAGGCAAGTAGCGGTGTAACGTTCTGGCTCGCCTGACTGCAGTTGTCGTTGCCATTCAGGTCCCGTCCCCGGACGCTCACGGTTTGCATTCCCGATCCCGCATAGACATG
>DASVOT010000557.1:0-4232 GCA_036383235.1 Chryseosolibacter sp. | reverse complement strand
ATTTCTGATTCTATCCGACATCAACATGCCGCGGATGGATGGTTTCCAGGTGCGCAATAAAATATTCAGGAACGAGAAGCTCAGGTGTATCCCTTACCTTTTTTTTACGACCGGCGTGGATAAGAAGGCAGTCTATGACGCGTATGCCATGTCGGTGCAGGGATTTTTTATAAAGCCCGGCAGCATGGCACAATTGCAGGAGACCGTAAAAAAGATTATCGATTACTGGCAGGAGTGTTACGCACCCTCGCAGTTTAATTAGCCGCGCACGCTGGTCACCGATGATTGATCGCGGTCTTCGCAAATTCGTTCGCCGCCGTTCATCGCGCATCGCGCCTGGCTAACAAGCCGGATACAATTTCCTCCCACTCTTCCGAAAGGGTATTCTTGGGCATCGGTTTACCTGCACGCCTGTACCAATAGCCCGCGTTGCCATGATCGCCTTCCTTCCGGTGAAGATAGGCGTGAATCCATGAGGCATCCTCTGAACCTATTTCCTGCACGATGTTGTGAGCCGTCTGCCAGTCCTCTTTTGCATCGTACCAGAGCGCTTGCAGCGTCCTGGGCAGGTTATCCGGCGGCTCGGGCGCCGAAAGACTTGTCTTAAAGACTTCAATTGTCATCAGGCAAAAATGCTAAAAATTCAGTTCTCCCGTCCGGCGGCCTGTTGATGATCGCTGGCGCTGCCTTGCTTTTGCTGCTGCATTTCACTACATTGGTTTGTCCCCACAACTAAGATACTTCAACCAAACCGCTTTCGATATGAGCTTTTTCAATGATCCTAAGCGCATTCCCCAAAGTTACGGATTGCGCATTGCTATCGGGCTTATCGCTTATTTTCTCGTTATGCATCTGTTGGGCTACTCTCACAGGGTGGAGCTGCGGCTGTTGAATCTTCTCATACTGGTAACCGGTGTATACCTCGCCCTGAAAAAATTCCGCGAGACACACGAGGCGCATCTCAATTATTTTCGGGCGCTTGCAACAGGTGTTGCAACGGCAGCCATCGGCTCTTTTATTTTTGCCGCTTTTCTTTTTGTCTACATGTCGCTGGATACGGAGCTTATGCGCTCCATTATCGAGAACGAACCCATGGGCCGTTTTCTCAATCCTTACATTGCATCGTTTATTGTCGCTCTGGAAGGAGTCTTTTCCGGCCTGCTGGTCACATTCATCCTGATCAATTTTGTCGATACCGACGAAGTAAACGAAACCCAGAGTTGAGCGGCTCCAGGTCCGCCGCTCCACCGCAATGGGCATAATTTTTTTGATTTATTCCCAAACTGAAATTTTATGAAAATTGGGAATACTTCAGTCTGGAAAATGTCGACCCGGATACCGGAAATCTACGGAGCGATAATTGCGGCGGGTCTGATCATATATTTTTTGTTAATGTACCTGGTGGGGCTGATCCATGTCATTGAACTGCGCTTGCTCAACCTCGTGGTGCTCATAGCGGGCGTGTACTTTGCCCTGAAGCAATACAGGAGAACACATGGATGGCATATGGATTATTTCCACGCATTTACGACCGGCATTGGCGCGGCGGCCATCGGAACGATTGCTTTCTCCATCTTCCTGTTTCTCTGGCTGAAGGTCGATCACAGCCTCATGCAGTCCATCGCTGAAAAAGAGCCGCAGGGAATCTATCTTGATCCTTACATCGCCTCCTTCATGGTCTCGATGGAGGGATTCTTCTCAGGCCTGTTCGTGACATTCCTGCTCTCGAATTTTATGGCCGACAGGAGGCCGACCATGAGCAGCCCGCGAAATTCGGAGTTGATTCAATGACCCGACATCCAGACCACCTTTTGCTCGGCTTTATGAGGTTTGCTTAGGATGGCTCCATAGAGCTCCGGGCGCCGCGCTTTTCGGTAGCGGTAGCCGCCAGACTGTTCAAGCTTTTCAGGGATGAATGTGGCAGTAGCCACATCGTTGTCGAGCTTGCGGCACTCCGCGATGATGTCGCCGAAGGGATCGAGGAGCATGGAGCATCCGTTCTTCAGCTGATCGTCATCCATTCCAATCGGATTCGAAAAGACCACGTAGATGCCGTTATCGTAGGCGCGGGCCGGCAGCCACTTCATCAGCCATGCCCTTCCCTTTAATCCGTCGAACTCCAGGCGCAGGGATGTCGGATCTTTTTCGCGGTTATGCCACAAGGTCGGGTCGACGAACCCGGCACCGGGGCGTGTCGAGGGCGTGCACATCGTTACGTGCGGCATAAAAATGATATCGGCTCCCAGCAGCGCCGTTGCCCTTACATTTTCGATGATATTGTTGTCGTAACAAATGAGGATGCCGCATTTCCATCCGCCCAGGTCGAACACGGTGTATGAATCGCCCGGAGTAAGATGGGGATTGATGAACGGATGAATCTTGCGGTGCCTGGCGATGAATCCGTCAGGACCGACCGCGACGTATGCCTTGTACAGTTTCCCGTCCGGGTCTTTTTCGAATAATCCGGCCAGTACCGTTATGCGGGATTTCTGCGCGATCTCGTGCAGGCGACTGATGCTCTCCCCACCGGGAATGTATTCCGCCAGGTCAAGCATCTGTTCCCTCGACAGGTGCCGGGCGAACGTGTAGCCGGTCACGGAACACTCATGAAAGGCAATGGCATCGGCCCCCTGCGCGGAAGCTTCAGCCGCCAGGCGGGAAATCACGCCGAGGTTATAAGGTTTGTCACCGCTCCTGTGCTCAAACTGAGCGGTGCTGATCCGGATGGGCTTCATGGTATTGATTACTTTGTCTCCAGCTCGATGATGGTGTCAATAGGATCCTGTTTTGCTTTCGGGATTTTCAACGTAATACCGAACTCGTTTTCCGTGAATTTCACCGGTGTCTTGTCCGCGAAAAGTCTGGCCGATTTTATTTTCTCCCCCCACGACGGGATCACCAGCGACTCGTCAAACCACTGAAGTATGTGCAGGTACACTTTATTTCCTTTCCGGGTGGTAACGCCCCAATCGCGGGCTGTCAAAGGTCCGCCCCGTGTTCCATAAATGGTTTCGCCATTCACCTTCAGCCATTCACCCGTCTCTTTCAGCAAGGCCACGTGTTCGGGCTGAATCTTGCCGTTTGGCATCGGCCCCACGTTCAGCAGAAAGTTTGCATCGTACCCGGCAGCCTTTACCAGATATTGAACGATCTCTTTTTTCGTTTTGTGATGGTCGTCCTTCAGGTTGAAGCCCCACGAGTGGTTAATGGTCTCGCAGGTTTCTTTCGGGAGGGCTCCGACGGTTTGCTCCGCAGAGAAACCGGTGGTGTTGTGACCCGGAAGATCTTTTTCAAACATCTGGAAATCTTCACCCTCGAAAGGAGTGAGGTGATGGTTGCTGCCAATCAGCGCGCCGGGCTGCAGCGTATGAATAAGCTTGTAGGTCTTATCCAGCTTCCAGTCGGCGTCTATCTTATCCCACATGCCGTCAAACCATATTCCGGCCACGTCGCCATAGTGGGTGAGCAGCTCGGTCAGCTGCGCATCCATATAGTCCAGGTACTTGTTCATATCGCCGTGCTCGGGCCTGCCGGTCCAGTCACCGCCGGTTCTGCCGCGCGGAAAATAATCGGGATGATGCCAGTCAAGCTGCGAATGGTAGAAGAAGAGTTTGATTCCCTCCTTTCTGCATTCATCCGCCAGCATTTTCAGGACGTCCTTTCCATAGGGCGTGCGCTTCACGACGTTGTAGTCAGACACCTGGCTGTCCCACATCGCAAACCCGTCATGGTGCTTGCTGGTGATGGTGATGTATTTCATTCCCGCGTCCTTTGCCATCTGCACCCATTCGTGAGCATCAAATTCCGTGGGATTGAAAAACGAGGGCACTTTCTCATAAATTTTTATGGGGATCTGCTGGTTGTTCATCACCCATTCGCCGTCGCCGAGTACGCTGTACACTCCCCAGTGAATGAATAACCCGAATTTGGCATTCTGGAACCACTCCCTGCTTTTTAGATTCTCAGGCGACGGCTCATATTTCCATTGAGCAGACGACGTAAAAGTTATCAGCAACAGGGCCATCCAGCAGAAATTTTTTGAACGACTATTCATATGTTCCGTTTTACCTGGCCTAAAAATAAGGTTGTTTTGGCACGAAGGCCAGGAAACATCGGGAAAAACATATCCGGTCGTTGATCAAAACGCCGCAAAAGTGGATACGGGAATCACCCGTGGCAAATTTTGCTCTTCGTTTCTTTGTCGCTAACATTGCACCATGCGCTATCAGAAA
>DASVOT010000556.1:0-4255 GCA_036383235.1 Chryseosolibacter sp. | reverse complement strand
CCCTTCGACGCCCCGGTAATGAGCGCGGTTTTTCCCTTGAGTAGATTCATAGTCAGAACGGGTTAGAACGAGAGCGGCGTTACCAGCCATCGTATGGACGCCAAAAATAGCAAATAAGCACGAAGAGCAAAGCGGAAACACGGTGGAGGTGCGGACATTCGGGTTTTCGCCTTTCCGCTTGCGGCTTTTTAATCACCGATCAGAGGTTTATCTTTGGCACCGAATTTTAACGCGAACAATATGTCAAAATATGATCTTATCGTAATTGGGAGCGGCCCCGGAGGATATGTAGCCGCTATCAGGGCTTCTCAGCTTGGAATGAAGGTGGCCGTGGTAGAGAAGGCGGAGATAGGCGGCATCTGTCTCAACTGGGGCTGTATTCCGACAAAGGCTTTGTTGAAAAGTGCCAATGTTTTCGAGTACATCTCCCACGCGAAAGATTACGGTATTGAAGTTAAAGACTTTAGACCAGACCTGCCCGGGATGGTGAAGCGAAGTCGCGAGGTGGCGGCTAGCAACAGCAAAGGCGTACAGTTTCTCTTCAAGAAAAACAAGATCGAGCTGATTGAAGGCACAGCCAAGTTGAAAAAAGGAGGCAAGGTCGAAGTCACCGATCACTCCGGGCGGAAAGCGGACCATGAAGCGCCTCACATCATCGTTGCCACCGGTGGCAGGTCGCGCGAGCTGCCCAGCATGAAGATCGACGGCAAAAAAATCATCGGCTACCGCGAGGCCATGATCCTGGACTCCATCCCGAAAAAATTACTCGTAGTCGGGTCAGGTGCCATCGGTGTGGAATTCGCGTATTTCTACCGGTCTCTCGGATCAGACGTCACCATTGTCGAGTTCCTCCCCAGAATCGTACCCGTCGAAGATGAGGAAGTGTCAAAGGCTCTGGACCGATCCTTCAAGAAAATGGGAATGACCATCCATACCAGCTCGGAGGTGACCAAAGTGGATACTTCCGGAAAAGGCTGTGTGGCTACCGTGAAGACTCCGACAGGCGAAATAAAGATTGAAGCCGACATTGTTCTGTCGGCAGTAGGCATCGCTACCAACCTCGAGGGAATCGGGCTTGAGGACCTGGGAGTAAAGACCGAAAAGGGGAAAGTTGTTGTGGACGATTTCTACAAGACAAATGTTCAGGGTGTTTATGCGATCGGCGATATCGTTAAGGGTCCGGCCCTGGCACACGTCGCGTCGGCGGAAGGGATCATTTGCGTTGAGAAAATAGCGGGGAAAAATCCGAAACCGCTTGACTACAACAACCTGCCCGGCTGCACCTACTGCTCACCGGAGATTGCCTCGGTCGGGTATACCGAGGAGGCGGCCCGCAAGGCGGGTTACGACATCAAAGTCGGGAAGTTTCCGTTCAGCGCTTCCGGCAAAGCCAAAGCCGCCGGCGCAACCGATGGATTCGTGAAAGTGATCTTCGATGCAAAATACGGCGAATGGCTGGGCGCCCATTTTATCGGGGCCAATGTTACCGAAATGATCGCCGAGGTAGTGGCCGCCAGGAACCTGGAAACCACCGGGCATGAGATCATCAAGTCAGTGCATCCGCACCCCACGATGAGCGAAGCCATTATGGAAGCCGCCGCTGCGGCCTACGGGGAAGTTATCCATATATAAAACCATCGGCATAACGAGCCTGCGGTACTAACAATCCAAATAAGAAAAGGACGCGGTTGCGTCCTTTTTTCGTATCCGGCAAACGGACTGTCATCAACGACCGGCGGGTTTAGATCGCCTCCGCGATTACCCCGCTCAGAAGTCCGACCTCTTGAAACCGCTGCGGTTCTGGAATGCGCTGGCGTGCTTGGTGTACATCGCTTCGAATTTGTCAGCCAGTTCGGTTTCTCCGTACTGAAGCATCACGCGTTGCAGTTCTCCGAGTATGACGATAGGGATCTGCAGCTCGCGGCCATACTCTCTTTCGCGCAGATAATAGGCCGCCAGCTCGTCTGACCGCGTCGCCAGGATGTTGGCAATCTCAAGAGCCCTTTCTTTTTCCCCCACTGCCAACAGCAGCTCAACGGTTTGGGTATTGGTGTAATCGAACGGCACGCCGCGATCGGGCATTTTGTCCAGGCTGAAAAGCAATACCTCCCTCGCCCGGGTACTGTCACCGCGTTCGATGAGCGCGGCGGCCAGCGAATTGAAGCTGCTGCGATGGTTCTGCACAAAACTTTTGTAGTCGGGCGAGTAGTAAATCGTGGAATCATCGAGTCCGCGGAACTGGAATTTTTGCAGCATGTTCTTGTAGCTCACATCCGTGTTGACCAGTTCTTCCTGAGGCCTGGGATTTCTAACGGGGAGGATACGGTAAGCGTTCCCTTCCTGTACCACGTACGGGGTAAGATCAACGTTGAATTGCGACAGCGACGTATTGTTGACATACAGCGGGCGGTCCCAGTCGGCAGTAGCCAGCACATCGAGCATGGCGAGATCTTTTTTCTCCAGACCGCTGCCGCGAAGCCTCAGGTGCATTTCAGGAACGATCAGGCTGTCGAGCTCTTTTGGCACAATGCCCAACGACCGCACCTTATTGACATCAACTTTCAGCACGAGGTCTTTTGTAGGGACCGCATTGGCGGTCGGATAAAGGCGCAGACCTTTGTGGTCCTTTTTCAGCAGATCGAGGTATTGCTTCAGGTCGACCGATTCAATCTTCGCGTCGTAATACGGAAGGTAATCGTTCGGCCCGCCCTGCTCGTAATTCTTCCGCGTAAGCGTATAGGGAAACGGTTCAGATTCATACGTCTTGCGCATGGTCTGGTATACGTACCAATCGGTATTGTAATAGCTCAGCACCACTACCCGCACATCGCTCCGGACGCCTTCGACCTCCTGTGAATACCATAAGGGGAAGGTGTCGTTGTCACCGCCCGTGAACAGGATCGCGTTCGGTGCGCACGACTGTAAATAATTGATGGCCGAGTCGACGGAGAAATAGCGCTTCGAGCGGTTGTGGTCATCCCATCCGTCTTTCGCCATGAGTACCGGAGCGGAAAGACACACCGCGGTGGCGATGATGGCGCAGGTTCTCAGGTTGGGCGTAATCTTTTTGAGGACATCCGCCAGTGCGATCACGGCGAACCCGATCCAGAACGAGAACGCGTAATACGATCCTGTATAGATGTAATCCCGCTCGCGGGGTTCTGTTGGCGGCGAATTGAGGTAAACGACGAGGGCCACGCCCGTCAGGATGAAGAGCAAGGCCACAACGACGAAGTTCCTCGTGTTGTGAACGGATTGATAAAACATGCCGATCAGTCCCAGAACGAACGGGATCATGAAGAAGTTGTTCCTGCCTTTATTTTCGGCGAGACTTGTCGGCAGTTTCTCGAACCATTGCGCGGGCGCGATCCACCTGGCGTTCTGATTGTCGCTCTCCCGGCCGGCGAAGTTGAAAAAGAAATAGCGCACATACATCCAGCCGATCTGGTGGGAGAACATGTAGTAAAGATTGTCGGTAAAGAAGTTTGGTTTCTCCCCTTTTCGAAGGCCCAGCAGATCTCGGTAAACTTCCTGGTGCTGCGGATCCGTACTCCAGATGCGGGGAAGAATGGTCTGGTCCTGCGGCGAATATTTGTAAGAGATCTTGCGGTCGGTGATCTCGTATTTATCTTTTCCCTTGACGTAGATCGGCTCGCCTTCCTCGTAGCCTTCAACCTGCGCGGTGAAGTACTGACCATAGAGCAGCGGACGGCTCCCGTATTGTTCCCGCTTCAGGTAGCGAACGAAGCTCATGACATCCGCAGGGTCGTTTTCGTTGATCGGTGGATTGAAGTTCGCGCGGATCACGATCATGGCATACGACGAATAGCCGATCAGGATAAACGTCGTTGCCAGTAAAAATGTATTAAGGATTGGCTTGTTGTTTTTCTGCGCATACCGGATACCAAACACAAGCGCCGTGATCAGTATGAGAACAAACACAATAACGCCGGATCCAAAGGGAAGTCCGAGGCTGTTGACGAAAAAGATCTCGAAACTTCCCGCCACTGACGGAAGTCCGGGAATAATGAGGTTGTTGATGAAGAAGATGATGAACAAGCTGAAGAGCATGGCGGCGATCAGCCCCCACTTTCCCGGTTCATATTTCTTGAAATAGTAGATGAGCGAAAGCGCCGGGATGGTCACCAGGTTGAGGAGGTGCACACCGATGGAGAGGCCCACCATGTAAAAGATGAGAATCAGCCATCGGTTGGCCTTCGATTCGTCTTCAATGACGTCCCATTTCAGCATGGCC
>DASVOT010000555.1:0-13007 GCA_036383235.1 Chryseosolibacter sp. | reverse complement strand
ATCGATGTCGCGGTTCGCCGCGATATCGTCAAAGTTGTCGTAGCTATAGACATTTTTCCCGTCGAGTTGATGCGTTTGCATCCACTGTTGCCGCTTTTGCGCATCACCGCTCACCACGCCTGCAAGGCGGCAATATTCCGTCTCACTCAGGGCAGGCGCGAGCTGATGTTCACTGTAACTTCCCAATCCCACAAGGGCAATCCCCAATTTTCTTTTGGCGTCCGGGAACGGTTGCTTTTGCGGCTGTTCCTGCGCCTCGCTGCGGTACTCCACTACCGGGTCCTCCGCTGCCTTTCCCGGGAGAGAAGAAACGATGTGATCCATAGTCTGGAATTTGGTCAAGTCAAAGCTGAAGGAAAAAACTGTGCCGCTGCAAACAGGCGCGGCAATGACGGCGGCGTGCACGCGTATAGCCAGCACGGGAAGCAATTCCCGATTAGCAAAAAGGTATCAGGCACTTTTCGGGATCACCAGCAGCGGGATCCGGGAGTCAAACTCGACATCGGTGGATTTACTCGACAGAAACAACTTATCGAACCACCCTCTTTTCTGGTCGGTGAACAGCACCGCCAGGGAGGCCTTGTACTTGCCGATGTCTTTCAAGAGTTGCTTCGACAAAGGCTGCGTAAGATCCAGCTTTTCAAAATGGAATTTCACATCCGCAGTCTCATACCGCGCGGCAACTTTCTCCAGTTTGAGCCGCGCTTCCTGCACATCCGCGAGATAGTCGTAATGCAATACCGATACTTTTGCCTTAAATCTTTTTGCAAGATCCTTGACCTGCTTCAGCTCCGGAGCAACATTATTGAGATCGGAAGAATAGACGATATGGCGGACGGGCGCTCTGCGGTAAGTCTTCGGGATCACGAACGCGGGGACGGGAGAACGTGTAATGATGGCAGAGGCGTGGTTGCCGATCAGCTTCTTGAAACGACCCGCGCCCCGGGTGCTCATGCAGATCGCCGCCGCGTTGATCTCCTTCGCGTATTCGATGATGGCCTTGCCCGCCTCAGCACTCTGGCGCACCACGCACTTAATCCGCGGGCTTCGCAGGCCCGCCTTTTCATAAACGTCGGCAACAAATCGGACAGCAGCATCCCGCGCGTCATCAAGCTCTTTTTTCAGGTAGGAATCATACTGTGAATCGCTCCAGCGCGTGGGTTTCAGAAACTCAATGCAGTAGAAGAATACCAGTGAATCCCGCGTTTGCGAAGCGGTCTGTATCGCAAACCGTATTCCTGCCCTTGAATTCGCGGAAAGGTCGGTCGGGACGAGGATGATTTTTTTCATAGCCGGCTATTGTCATTACAACATTAAGACAATACGCCGAACCTTCGCATGATTTTTATCAGAAAACATTGTTTTTTGCCCTGCAGCGGGCATCCTTCCGGGGACCGGACCCAGTTCGCCGGCGCCGGAAAGGTGACAAAAATCATCGTGTTTCTTGACAGCGCTCCGCAGCAGACTTAATGTATTGTGATATGTTTGACCATAAATTCTCCTCATATGAAAAGAATACTGGTTCCCTGCGATTTCTCAAAACCGGCGATAAACGCCTTCCGGTTTGCCCTCGACCTGGCGGGTCAATCGAAAGGCTCGGTGCAGTTGCTTCATGTTATTGAACTTCCCGCCATTGCCGACCCCATCATCATGCCGGTGGTGGCATTTGAGAAAGACTTCATGAACGACCTGAAGGATAAGACCCTGCGTGAATTCGACAAGATCATCGCCAAATACAATACTGAAGGAATCAAGGTGATCTCCACTGTTGAATTTGGTCCGCCATCGCGAATGGTGACCGATTTTGCAGAGAAGAATCCGATCGACGTCATTGTGATGGGGTCGCATGGCGCCAGCGGAGTAAAAGAATATCTCGTCGGCTCAAACGCCGAGAAGATCGTCCGGCGCTCGCCCGTTCCGGTGCTGGTCATGAAGGAATATTACAAAGGCCCCGTGAAAAACATCGTCTTCCCCAATACTCTCGAGACCGAAAAACAGGAAGACCTGATCATGAAAGTGAAGGAATTACAGAATTTTTTCAAAGCAACGATTCACATCCTGTACGTGAACACTCCGACTAATTTTACGGCGGACAACCTCACCTACGACCGGCTGAAGCAGTTTGCGAAAAGGTTCATGCTCAAGAATTACACGCTGAACATCTTCAATTACCCTTTTGAGGAGCCCGGCATCATGCAGTTCGCAAAGAGTATCAAAGCGGACCTGATCGCCATGGGAACACATGGCCGGAAAGGCATCTCCCATCTCCTGAATGGAAGCCTGGCCGAGGATCTGGTCAACCATGCGACGTGTCCCATCTGGACATTCGGGCTGAGCAACAAAGCAATAACCAGTTAAGAGGTTACCTCGCGTCCGGCTCAAGGATGCCGGGCATAGCCATGGACAAGCAGATAGTCGGCGGCCTGACTCGTCGCCGCATTTTGTACCTGAAAAAAATGAAACGCGGCCGAACGGGCTCGCGCAAAACCCAAAATACTGAATACTTGTGATCTCCGTCATAGGAGATTCTTTGCAGCCGATATAAACTTTCCAAAAAACAACTTTCTTATGAAAACAACTCTTATTTGCGCTGTAGCTTTTTGTTTTGCCTGTTCGAACCCTGTCCCGAAAGAGGTCGCCACCGAAGAGGCACCTCCTGCAGCCGGGCAATCAGCGGTGCAGGATACGGAATCGCAAAAGAACGTGGTACAGACTGCTGCCGCCTCTCCTGACCATAAGACACTTGTCGCCGCCCTGAAGGCCGCCGGCTACGTGGATGCCTTGTCGAACGCCGGTCCGTTCACTGTTTTTGCACCCGTTGACAAAGCCTTTGATGCCCTGCCCGCGGGCACGCTTGATGATCTTCTGAAGCCGGAGAACAAAGTCAAGCTCCGTGACGTGCTGGAGTACCACGTGTATGTTGGCGTCATCCGCGAATCGATGATCCGGAGCGGGATGAAGCTCGATCAGGTGAACGGGAAAAAAGTCACGCTCACCAAATCGGGTGACAGCATCCTCGTGAACGATGCCCGCATCCTGGCAAGCGTTCCGACGTCGAACGGAATAGTATACGTCATCGACAAAGTGCTTTTGCCGTAGCCATGCTTGCCGCAGGTGGCCGACCCGGGGTTTACCCCGGCAGCCTGTTCGCGGGTATGACTAAAATCATAAGTTACGGGTGTGGTGGCTGCTATCTTGGATGCCACAATCCCGACTTATGGAAGCAAAAAAAGGTTTTATTCATTTTTTAATGAATCCCAGGAAATGGTGGATTCCCCTCACGTTTATCCTTGTCGTCAGCCTCACGGGTGTGGGGATGATTGGCTACGAAACGTACTACAAAGCACCCCCCATCCCTGACTACAAGAATGATGACAACGAAATCGTATTTTCGCACGACGAAATACTGGAGGGGCAGGCGGTGTTCCAGCGGTATGCGCTGATGGACTTTGGCAGCATGTTCGGGGATGGCGCGAACCGCGGTCCCGATTTTACGGCGCAGGCGCTCCATCAAACCACGCTTTACATCACCGAATATTACAGGAATCAGCCCGACATTACCAAACTCGAATGGCTCGGCGTGGAAGAGCAGGCCAGGCGAGAGATGCGGGAAAACAAATATGTCAGCAGCCTCAACCAGGTAACCATCACACCGGCGCAGGAGTATGCCAGCCAGCGCCTGGTCGAATTTTACACGCAGTATTTTACGACCCCGTCGTTTCAGCAATCGTTGAAGCCGACGTATATCGCCGACAAGGAGGACATCCGCAGGCTGACCGCCTTTTTTCACTGGGGCGCCTGGGTATGCAGCACACAACGCCCGGGCGAGACGTACAGTTATACCCACAACTGGCCCTTCGATCCGCAAGCGGGCAACACGCCGGGAATGCCGGTAGTTTTCTGGACGATCATCGGATCGCTGGGCCTGGTGATCGGTCTTGGACTGGTCTTATTTTACCACGGCAGGCTGGAGAAGCTAAGTGACCGGACGTTCCTGGACAATTCAAATCCAATGATGACACAAACCGGTGTCAACCGATTCCGGCCAACGAGAGCGCAGCGCGCCAGCTACAAGTTCTTCTACGCCGCCATTTTCGTCTTTCTCTTTCAGGTGATCGCAGGCGTGCTGACCGTTCACGATTTCGTGAATTTTACCACCTTCTTCGGATACGACCTTCGGGAACTCTTTCCCGTCACAATCAGCCGCGGCTGGCACGTTCAGCTGTCGTTGCTGTGGATCTCCGCGTGCTGGATCGGTGCTTCGCTTTTTATCACGCCTTTCATCACTCCGGAACCTGCCAACCACAGCAAGTACGTGAACGTTCTGTTCTGGATGGTGGCCGCGCTGGTAGCCGGCTCGATCGCAGGCATCTACATCGGCCCGAAAGGACTGACGTCACACTGGTACCTGCTGGGCAACCAGGGATGGGAATATGTGGAACCGGGCAAACTGTGGCAGGGACTTTTGTTCCTGATCTTCGGGTTGTGGGCCGTTACCCTGTACCGGGCAGTAAAGCCCGCGATTCGCATAGGCCAACCGTGGGCGCTGCCCAACTGGCTGGTCTATGCCACGTTCAGCATCCTCGTATTGTTGATATCCGGATTTGTGGCTACACCGAAAACAAACTTCGTGATCGCCGATTTCTGGAGGTGGTGCGTCATCCACATGTGGGCGGAAGCCTTTTTTGAAGTCTTCACGACCGTGCTGGTCGGTTACTTCATGGTGTTGATGGGGCTGGTGAGCAAGGAGTCGGCCATCCGCGTCATTTATCTTGCCACACTCCTGTTCCTGGGCTCCGGACTATTGGGTATCTCGCATAACTTTTACTGGAATGCGAAACCAGTGGCCACCATGGCGCTCGGATCGGTCTTCTCCACCCTGCAGGTAATTCCGCTGATCCTTCTCACACTCGAAGCCTGGCGCTTCCGCAGGCTGCCGAGCCTGGCGGAGGAAACACTGATGAATGGAAATGGCAATGGCGACGGCAAAGCCGGGGCACGACATTTTGGAATGTCGGACGTGTTCCTTTTTCTCGTCGGCGTCAATTTCTGGAATTTCTTCGGGGCCGGCGTTATGGGATTCATTATCAACCTTCCCCTCGCCAATTACTACGAGCATGGCACCTACCTGACGGTCAACCACGGACATGCGGCACTGATGGGTGTCTACGGAAACCTCTCCATCGCGGCGGTGCTGTTTTGCACCAAACTGCTCACCGACGGCAACCGGTGGAGCGCCCGTCTCACGCGCATCTCGTTCTGGTCGATCAACACCGGTCTGTTGCTGATGGTGCTGCTGGATCTGTTCCCCGCCGGCCTGCTTCAGTTCGAGGCGGTGGTAAGCCATGGCCTTTGGTTTGCGAGATCGGAAGCCTTCACCGGCGACCGCGCTTTTCAGAACCTCACCTGGATGCGGATCGTCGGCGGCGCCGTCTTCACCCTGGGCGGTGTGCTTCCACTGGTCTACATCATCTCCAATTCCGCCCTTCATTTGAAGAAGCCGGCAAAAAAAATCCTGAAAGAACAGAGGGACAAAGCCGAGGTCATGGTCATCGACTGATTGACGCGCCACCGGAAAGACTTTCGCCGGCAGCACGAATCCCTGAGAGCGTTCGCGGAAGCGTCCTTATCTCAGGGATTTTTTTTGCCGAGGCGTTTGTAAACCTTCAACAACTCAAACCAGAGCACGGAAATGCTTCCCGATAAGACTGCAATCGCTGCCTGCAGGGTCGTCAGGCGGGTGAATTGAAAGAACTCCATTACCGGCGGGATAAAGAGAATAGACAGCGTGAGGGCGATCGTGATGCCGATGATCAGAAATATCAGGTGGTTCCGGTAGCGCAGGGTCGTGAAAATGGAATAGAAGAAGGAGCGGTTCACCAGGGTGAGAAAAATATTTGCCGATATCAGCGTGATGAAAACCATCGTGCGGGTGGTTGCCTCAGTGTTAAAATAAACCGCGGCGAGCTGGTATACGGCCAGTGTTGCAACCGTGATCGCCACGCCCTGAATGATACTGATATTGAGTTCGTGAAAGTGAAAGAATGTCGTGGTAAAAGGCCGCGGTTTTTGCCGCATGAGGTTTTCTTCAATGGGTTCATTCTCATAAATAATAGAGCAGGTCGGCCCCATGATCAGTTCCAGGAAAATAACGTGTACGGGTGAAAAGATTGCAGGGTATACCCATCCCAGCGCCAGGGGCACAAATACGGTAAGGATGATGGGGATATGAATGGAAATGATGTATTGAATGGCTTTTTTGAGGTTGGAATATATTTTTCGTCCCATGGCGACCGCGTCGACCATTTTGGAAAGGTCATCGTCGGTGAGAATGAGCGAAGAGACCTGCTTGGCTATCTCCGAACCGCGTTTGCCCATGGCAATGCCGATGTGCGCGGCCTTCAGCGCCGGCCCGTCATTGACGCCGTCGCCGGTCATGGCGACGATAAGGTCGTTTGCTTTCAGGGCGTTGAGGATCCGAAGCTTTGCGTCGGGATACACCCTGGTAAAAATATTGAACTCCAGAACTTTCCGGTTGATCTCCTCGTCACTCATTTCCATGACAGCCTGGCCGTCGATGGTCCTCTCGGCGCCGCGGAAATCAATCAGGCGCGCGATGGTCGCCGTCGTTTCAGCATGATCGCCCGTCAGGATTTTGACGGCGATTCCGGCGCGATAGAAATCATTGAAGACCGATTTGATGTTTCGCTTGGGAGGGTCGTAAAAAGCAACCAGCCCCGTGAACCGAAATATGAATTGTTGCTGATGAACGGGAAAGTCGTTGCCTTCAAAGTCGGCGCCGGCAACTGCGAGAACCCGGAATCCTTGCTCTGAAAAATTCTTCAGCGCGCTCTGAATGCTGGTCCTTTCCCGTTCTGAAAGTTGACACACGGCGAGGATGGCTTCCGGCGCGCCTTTGGCGGCGATGATCCTTTGGCCGGAAGTATTTTCAAAGATATGGGTCATCATCGGCGGCCGTCCCGAAAGAGGATATTCATGGATCAGCCGGAAATTCTGTCGCTCGTCTGCCGCGGTCATCTTCGAATATGCATCATGGAGTGCGGTCTCCATTGGATCGAAGGGTATTGGCTCACTTGCCCACATCGCCATGCGGATGAGGTTCAGCTCTTCCGTCCCGCCTGTTCCGGCATCGGATATTTTTTCAGACGAGAGCGCAAATACACGGGCAAGGGCCATTCTGTTCTCGGTAATGGTACCCGTCTTGTCCAGGCAGATGACGGAGGCGCTGCCAAGTGTCTCGACGGTCTTTATGTTCCTGACGATGACGCCGAGCTTCATCAGCCTCCAGGTGCCGAGAGCCATAAAGGTCGTGAAGGCAACGGGAATCTCTTCGGGCAGAATACTCATGGCAAGGGTGAGCGCGCGAAGCAGACTTCCGAGAACGAGCCTTGACTCGAAATAATTGATCGCCCATACAATGAAGAAGATGACCATGCCGACGAGGGCCATGAGCTTAACGAAATGGCGGATCTGTATCAGCAGCGGCGTGACCTCCTCTCCCATTGACCCGACGCTCATGCCGATCTTTCCGAGGGCGGTGTCTGCACCAATGGCGGTGACCTTGCAAATCGCCAGTCCTGTAACGACGGTGGTTCCCTGGAATACCCGTTTATCTCCTTCCGCGCCGGTTTTGGTTACTGCCAACGATTCTCCTGTCAGAATGGATTCGTTGACTGAAAAATCGTATGAATGAACGATGAGTCCGTCGGCAGGGATCGCCTTGCCTTCATCAACGATCATATAATCATCAATGACGATCTCCTCGTTTCCGATCTCTACGGTTTCGCCGTTTCTGATAACCTTACAGGTGGGCGCGGTCAGGCTCTTCAGCGCCTCCAGGGCGTTCCGGCTGCGGGACTCCTGATAAAGCGAGATCCCGGTCACAAAAACTATTGCAGAGGCCATGAACACGGCATCGCCTGTTTCGCCGCTGACAAAATAGAGCAGGGTGGCCACCGTCAGCAGCCAGACCATCGGATCGCGGAGACTGTCCTTAAGAATGGTGAGAAAGGGGTACTCTTTCCGTACGACCTCGTTTCGTCCGTGTCTTCTTCTGGATTCAAGCACCTCTTCGCCGGTAAGGCCCCAAACGCCGTGCGGTTGATGGCCCGGCATATTGGGTATCCCGGTTTTCATAAACACCGTCGGTGAAAGCGAAATAAAGCGCGGAGCGTCATTGCTGAACGTGTTGTCTGAGTTCCTTCCCTGGAGGAAACGCACGCGTCAGTCGCGCGGTAACGGCGTGACGAAAATAGGTGGCTGGCACCATTCCATGAAGCCCGTTCATCATGAAGGACGGTGATTTTCGTCAGCGAGGGGAGGAATGACGCGCCTGCACCTGCGGATCGCTAAGCCCATGATGTAACCAGGTCCGGAATGGTGGACGGCTGGTGACCCAGCGAACCAATCAGCAGGTCGAGCTTTCGCGTAACCTCGTCGGATACGTTCTTCAACTCATCCTGCTGCAGCTCGCGCGCGATCAGGGCAGTCGGGTTCACGCGCACGACAGCAATGCGGCCCGGGTACAGTTCTGCCACGGTAACGCTACACGGAAGAACGATCCCTTCCACGGAAGACAAACTGACCAGCGCATGGGCGTGTTCCAGGCTTTCAATCGCCAGCACCTTGTACTTCCGGAAGTGCATTTGAAGCTTGTTCAGAACCATGTCCTGATAGTCGGTAACACCGCAGAGAACAAATCCGCCGGTCTCGAGCCGACTGACCAGTTCATCGATCAATGTTTCAAAACATGTCTGCAGAATAGTCTTCCTGAAATAACTTTCCATGCTAACTGGATTTGATGATTCTAGTTAAGAAGAGAAAGCAACCTGTCAAATGACCGTTTTGCCGGAAGGCAATGATGCCGGTCATGATGATGGTTTTACTTCAGAATTTACCTTGCGACGATCCGCCTCCCGCCAAGGGATTTGGCGGAAGAATGCTGCCACCTGTGGCATCTGCTGACTAATATCTGACGTTGCCCTGACCTCTGTCATCCAATCCTTCCGGCGGGATGAGTACATTTCGTTCAGCAGCTATCAAGGCTGCATCTATCATTCGGGATCAAAATATGGAGTTATGAATATCGCTGACAGGGAACAAATCTTAGCGCAACGCGGAAATCTGTGCGTCACCATCATTATCCCCACGCACGGACATAACGTGCAGCGGATACAGAATCAGAAAACGATCGAAAAGACGTTTCTAGGGGTCAAAGAGCAGCTGCTGACCGCAAAATGGCCCAAGCATGAGAAGGATCGCGTGAGCGACAGACTGGATGCGATCCTCGGGACGATCGATTATTTACGACTGCAGGACGGACTGGCGATTTTTGTTTCGCCCAAACTATCCATGTACTTCCTCCTGCCATTCCGCGTCACGGAAAAAATTTCCATTGAGGATAACTTCGAGATACGCGACCTTTTCTATTACCAGCAATTCCTGAAACCGTATTATCTGCTGGCGCTTAGCAAGAAAAAGATCCGGTTATTCAAGTGTGAAGGGAGAGACGTGAAGGAGGTGATCAACAACGATTTTCCCAGGCCTTATATTGACGAATACGAGTACGCGAAGCCCAGCATCGCAAGCAGCTCCAGCCAGGGTCTGAAAAGTTCTGAACGCGACAAATCCATCCTGAAGGAATCCAGGGAGATGGCGTTCCTCCTTCAGACCGACAAGGTGCTGGACAGTTACCTGAGAACGGACATGCCATTGCTGATCGCGGGAACGCGGGAGGTATTGGCAAATTTCCGGGACGTGACCCATCACTCCGACCATGTCATTGGAAGTATTACAGGCAGCTACGAATTTGACGCCCTGTATCCGCTCGCGGAAGCAGCCTGGGAAAAGATGGAGGAATATGTGAAAGCATCGCATCGGGGTACGCTCGTGCAATTGCAGGAGGCCAGGGGAAAAAATCTCGTCGCCGAAGGGCTCAGGGAGGTATGGCGGGCGGCCAATGAAGGTAAAGGTCTCACGCTCGTGCTTGAAAAAGACTACAAGGCAGCAGCCTGGGTGGATCCTGAAGACAACGCCAGGATTTACCTGAAAGCGCCTGCGGGCGGGTACAAGGCGCTGCCGGATGCCGTCGACGAGCTGATCGAGATCGTCAGTGAAAAAAAAGGAAACATCATCATGGTGGAGAACGGGTCGATGCAGGATCAGGACCCGGTAGCCATGCTCTTAAGATATTCGAAATAGCGGACTTCGTTTAAATGCATAAATCGTATGGATAAAATATTCAAAGACAAGGTCGCCATTGTTACCGGGGCCGCCTTTGGAATCGGAAGGTCTACCGCCATCGCCTTTGCCCGGCGCGGCGCCAAAGTTGTGATCGCCGATTGGATCGAGGACGACACCACCGTCAGACAGATCCGCGACGAAGGAGGAACAGCCATGTTTGTAAAGTGTGATGTTTCAAAAAACGCCGATGTTGCCCACCTGGTGAATGAGGCTGTGAGGAAATTTGGACGGCTTGATTTTGCCGCCAACAATGCCGGCATTGAAGGGCTCACCGCGAGCACTCATGAATGCACTGAAGAGAACTGGGATAAGACCATTAACATCAACCTTAAAGGCGTGTGGCTCTGCCTGAAGCACGAGATACCGGTGATGTTGAAGGCAGGTAAGGGTTCTATCGTGAACGTCGCATCGGTTGCCGGGCTTATCGGCTTTCCGGGCCTGCCGGCGTACGTGGTGAGCAAGCACGGTATCGTGGGCCTCACGAAGACCGCCGCGCTTGAAAACGCAAAAGTTGGTATAAGAATAAATGCCGTCTGTCCGGGTGTCATAAAAACCGAAATGATCGACCGGGTAACCGGAAAGGACAAAACCGTGGAAAAGCAATATACCGACATGGAACCGGTAGGCAGGATGGGGCAGCCCGAAGAAGTGGCCGAGGCAATCGTGTGGCTGTGCTCCGACCAGGCATCATTCATCACCGGACACGCCCTTGCGGTAGACGGAGGATGGATCGCAGGATGAAAAACGCCGGAAATGATAAAGGTCTCTTCGAACAGGGATGGTAGTCATCGGAAAATTTCCGATACCGGTCTAATATGCAGTCAGAATAACATTGAATACAATCAACCGTCATGTCATTCTATTATTCAAGAAAATTAACGATACCTTTTGAGGAGGCGATCGCCAGGATCACCGGGACATTGAAAGGCCAGGGGTTCGGTATCGTTACGACTCTGGATATAAGAGATACACTGAAGAAGAAGCTGGGTATTGACTTTCGGAATTATGTGATCCTGGGCGCCTGCAATCCCGAGTTTGCGTACAAGGCGATCAGTCTGGAGTCGCATATGGGCGTGATGCTTCCCTGCAACGTGGTGGTGCAGCAACATGAAAATGGTGAAGTGGAAATATCGGCGATCAATCCAATGGCAACGATTGACAAGCTCGCGGATGCACGGCCGCTGACCGACATTGCCGATGAAATTAGCAGACGGTTACGGACAGCGGTAGACAATCTTCACCGGGAGACGATGGAAGATAAACATGCGGAAGCGTTGCCGAACGGAACTTCCATACCATGACGCATGCATCTGCCGCGGACGTTCTGGCTGCTTTTTCATGCCGGCCCGCTTTTGATCTGCTGCACCTGGTTATAACACCGACAATACCTGAAATCATGAAAACATATACACACCCTGAAGTTATGAGAGAATCCGCAGAGGTTACAGCGCTGGCGGACGAAGGAAGCCCCTGCGAACTCCAGGCGGCTGAGTCTCTGAGAAAGGCATCGATGCGAAATGCCGCCGTGACTGAAGACAAGATCCAGGTACGGCTGGACGACGGATGGATTTACATCCGCATTCAGGCATGAAGATACCACCTACAGTTCGGCCTCCGTCAGCTCGACCAGTGATCCGCCGGTAGCGAGGCGGTGAATCGCCTCCGCGCACACAGGCGCAATATCAAGGACTACAAGCTTTTGTTTCACGAACGATTCATGGAGGTGGTGGGGCTGTATGCTGTTAGTGATGATCATTCTCTTCAGCGCCGGCCCTGCAAGCGCCTCATTGGAGGCGGGAATAAAGACCCCATGGGTTACTACTCCATAGGCTGCGGATGCGCCCCGCTGCTCGCAGGCGGCTGCCGCACGGGCGATCGTCGTTCCGCTGTTCACGAGATCATCCAGGATGAGCACCGTCTTTCCGGCCACCTCTCCCACCACCGTATCCCCACTCACAACGCCCCTGCTGCGTGCCTTATCCATAAAGGCAAACCCCGTATCCCGCAAGAGTGCCGCGGACAGCTTGTCGCGGAAGGCCTTCGCGCGCTTTACGCCCCCGATATCCGGAGACATCACGACCACGCCTTCATCACGGGCCAAAAGGTCGCGGAAGTAATTGACGAAGAGGTGCTTCGCCTCCAGGTGCTCAGCCCGACATCTGAACGCATTCTGATAAGCTTGTAAATTGTGAACATCCATGGTAACGATGCGGTCAAGACCTGCCGCTTCAAGAAGCGTGGCTACATACCGGACTGTTAAAGGATCGCGCGCTTTCGTCCGGCGGTCTTTTCGCGTGTAGCAAAGATAGGGTAGCATGGCAGTGACCCTTTTTGCGCCGGAATCTCTCAAAGTGTTGATGAAGAATAACAGCCTGCATAATTTATCGTGAACGCTTTCGCCGGTTTCTGAATACAAGGAGTCGATTACATAAACATCCTCCTCGCGCACGCTCACAAGCGGGCGCACCTTGTGCTCGCCGTCGTCGAACGACCGGTCTTCATGCGGATCGACTTTCAAGCTGAGACACGCCGCCACCCGGTGGGCCAGGTCATGGTGCTTAAGGAGAGAAAATATGCGCATAAATCAATCCGTGATTTCGGCGTGACACAAGCCACCGTATTGTCCTTCTAACGACCGTTCGCGGCGCCGGAAATTATTTAGGAAATAAATCGCTGACAAAAATTCCCTGGCTCGCTTGACAAAGGAGCATCCGGATGACAGGTGCCTATCTCATGAACGCATA
>DASVOT010000554.1:0-8564 GCA_036383235.1 Chryseosolibacter sp. | reverse complement strand
TCACCTGATTGTTCCTCAACAACGGTAAGACGAACTCCTTCTTCGGCTTTTTTAGCCTCAATAACACCAACGGGTTTTTGATCGACAAAGAGAATATAATCAGCAACGCCAGCATCCGTGATATATTCAGTAATGGCAACACCGCTGGCCGCATGCAAGTTGATCTTCGTTTTTTTCTGAACCACCCAACCGCAGGCGGTTAGTTGCCTGTCGATCGTATCGCGAGCGATTTGTTCGGGGTTTTGGTTCATACCTACGGTAGAGAAAATAGCCCATCTCCATAGCAGTTTACCGCTACACAGATGGGCTCAATGTCAAAAATAGCTTTTTTTTGCACTATCTTCGCAAGTTCTAGTTGGCTATAAATAGCATCCTTCCTCATCGTCCAAATGAGACAACAATTAACTGCCGCGTCATCTGACACAAGCTGATTAGTACAGAACGCTGTTCGCCGAACGGCGTCTGAACATGGAGCATTTGGAACCTCCCATTCGAGAAATTTGAAATTGGAGCGGGTCATGTCCAATCGGGCGTTAGGTCAGGGTTTTTGAAAGACAAGGTAGGGAATTTTTGGGGAGAGAGAAAGGGAATGGGCTTTTGGCTGTCAAGGGAGTGACCCTTAGGGGTGCGCGTCGGTTTCAGGTTTCTAGCCATTTCCTCCTGGTTGTTGAAACGTTGGAGGACTCATCTTGGTCGTCCCAGCGAGACGTCAGACTAAAGCACTGGAGCGCGAACAAATCTAGGATAACGGGATCGCGGTCCCCTGTCGTACGGTGCTAACCGTTGTGCAGACGCCCTCCCGGGCGTGGTCCGAATTGAAATAGTCGGCTGCATCTTGTACATTCCTCCTCAGAAATGGCGTTATACCCGCTGCAAAAGACTTATCAAATGAATAAATCGGACTTAGTCATTACGAAACTGGAGGGATTCTCCGGTATTCGATTGCGAAACGAAGCACCCTTGGTTTTCAAGCCCGGCATAAACCTGTTGGTTGGACGCAATGGCTGCGGAAAAACCAACTTGCTTCGTTTAATACAACGGATAGCAACCGATAAAGGGGATCTGGCGGGACGAATCGAGACTTCTTTTCTATTGAAAAAGGCTAGTCGCGTTCTTCAGCATAATGTCAAATCCATTGAAGACGCATTTGGAGAACCGACCTTGGTCGAGTATCATCTTGGAGGCCTTGACGGCAATATCAAAATCAAAATAAAAAATGTTCCACAAACACATGTCCTCAACAACCTCACACACGATCTGAACGAATTTCAGAACCACATCGAGATCGTGTGTACACCCATATCGGTTAAACACACCATAGCTCACAGCAGTGCTAATCCACCGAAAATGGAAATGTCCGGATACATCCTTGGCGGTAATCTCTTTTCATTTGAGCACGATAATAAATTCCATGCTACGATGCAGGGGCCAATTCGGTCTGTTTCCGAGTTCGTAAAAAAGCGGTTGGTTGAGTTTTACCGTAGCGAAGAGTTCATACAACAGATTACACACCTCGAAGGAGAGGTTAATCGCCAGCTCGATCGTTTCTTAGGTACCACAAGTAAAAAAATAAAAATACATTATCATGACATTGCAAGGAATGGGAAGCTATCCCTGTCCATTATGGATCATGATAACTATATTGAATCGGCTACTATTAGCAGTGGCGAAGCTACGCTGCTGAACTTGGTTTTCGCACTTAGTAGTGCAAAAGCGGAACGGTGTGATATATTAAGCCTCGACGAGCCTGACATACACATGCATGACGATATGATACAAGTTCTGATTGAAGAGCTAGTCGAACTTTCAACGAGGCTTCCAGATTGTATTATTATCGTGGCAAGCCACTCAACATCCCTTATTGAGAAGCTAGCGGCTCGAGGGCCAAATGCTGTAAACATCATAACGTTTGATAGCGGCAGAAATGTAGCGAATTCGCAAGATGATATCGAGCTGATTAACGCATTGCAGAGAAATGGCGTGTCCTTTTCGCCCCTAATGCTTTCCAGGCGAAACAATATTTTCATCGAAAATCTTGTCAAAGGACGAGGAGATGGTCCGGAGCACATTTTTCGAAAGTTCTTTTCACGGGAAAACGTACCAAACATAATTCCCATCGGAAATAGCGGGAATGTGCAGGATAGTGAATCGTTCAGTAGGATTTTGGAGGAGCTGCTGACCACCGCGGATATTCAATCTGTTGGAATTCAAGATGGCGACATTTGGTTCAAACAACTGCTTCGCAATTATATTCCAGGAAACAGCAAACTGACGGAATTTGTCAATACCCTCAAAAGCCAACGTGGAATGTACATACGACCAAACAGTAACAAACCCAGGGAGATTTACTTTAACTGTTGGGAGATTGAGAACTTATACCTAATGGACGAACTCCTATCATGTTGGCAAACGAGTGCTGGCCATCTAACAAAAGAGACATATGTCGCTCTCTTGCGAGAAAATCAAGCCATCATATCTTCGGAATATTTTGATACCGTGCTTAAATCGGTTACAAGAATCAGGCTGGCGAAAGGGCTTCAACTGACTGAAGTGCCGAACAGCCTTAACAAGCAATTGGAGGCTGTCAATGGTATCATTAATGACATCCCGGCCGTCAAAAGCCGAATGCAAGAATTGGTCCAATCAATTTTGACTGAAGATCTTCTCAATTGGGTACCAGGAAAAGAAATTAAGCGGCTTCTCGAGAACAACAGGTATTCGTTCGATGATGCCGGCTTTGACTATGAGAGATGCGGTCTCTCGAAACAGGTAAGGGAAATTCTGAAGGCGTAGAAATAGACTTGGCTTTACCTCTACCCTCCCCCCTCAAACCACAACTCCGGCAACACCGTCCTGTACTCCGGCCCCTCTCCTTCCTTTTGCCAGTACACGACAAAGTTCACCGCCGCCCGCGTTAACGCATATCCGCTTCGCTGCTTCTCCGCGACCAGTTCCTTACAGCGCGCCGAAAATTTCAGGAGGTACTCGCCTTTGGCGTTGCAGCATCCGTCCGGCCGGACCTGGAGGTCATTACCTGCGACCAAATCGCGATACAGGGGTTGCTTATACATAAAGTAATCCAGAACGACATCCCGGAGTGATAATTGGACAACGAGTTCTCTGGGCAGGCCATGCGTACCATTATCGAACGCTCTTAGGAGGCCCTCGACCTTTATCCCATCGAACTGGGAGCCGTTCGTGTGGATGGTAAGATTGTCTTTCGCGCGGGTTATCGCTACGTACAGCGCACGGATATCGTCGTCTTTTTCCATCCGCGCGTCGTCGAGCAGAAGAAAGACATTGTCGAACTCCCTTCCTTTGGCCTTGTGTATCGTCGAGACAAGAATGGTATCCGCTTCCTGCCGGTAAAAGTCCTCAAGGTTCGACTCCTTCACAAATAATTCCAGGTCGGACCGGTATTTCCGGTTCGCGCTGGATTGCTCAAAGTCAGCGATGATGTTGGTCACAAGCTCAAGGTTTCTGCTCGACCGGAACCGGTCCACGAGTCTCCGCTTAGCCTGCTTCCAACTCTCCTCGGCGATGATGATGCCTGAACTCTCCGCTCCCAGTTGCTCGAAAAGATACCGGACTTCCAACAGGTTGTACAGGTTGAATCCCTCGTTGCTCTGGATCAGTTTAGCGTGATAGCCACGGCGGAGCAACGACCCCGTGACCAGGGCGGCTTCCTCGTTCGTGCGGGTCAGCACGCACGTAGTGCCCGCAAGGCCCGTATTGACGATGTCATGGACAATGGGAGTGACCAGGTTCCGACTTTTGTACTGCACAATTTTTATTGTCCCGGTCTGCGGTCGCCTGGGCATGATGGGATTGGTCTTCAACCGGTGGCGAAGGCGCGTAGCGAACCGATTGGAGAATTCTATGAGGGCTTGTCCGCTGCGGTAGTTCTCGACCAGCTCATACTTCCTCGCCTCTCTCTCAGGAATAAGAAGCTGCATGTACTTCGCGTCAGCGCCCCGAAATCCAAAAATATTCTGATCATCATCGCCCACTGCGATCACCCGCATACCTTCATTTTGTCCAATCAAAGCATTGATAAGAGCAAACTCGTCCGCGTCCATGTCCTGGGCCTCATCAATGACGAGCACAGCTTTGGTGATCCGGCTTGGCTCTACTTCGCCATCGTTGATCCGGCTTACCGTTTCCTGTAAAATCACATCCGATTTCTTGAGCGTCCCAACCCTTCCCAGCAAGTCAAAGCAATAGGAATGAAATGTCTTCATCTCAACAAAATGCGCGGCCCCACCTATGAGTTCAATCAGTCGCTTCTTGAATTCCGTCGCCGCCGCACGGGAAAACGTCAGCATCAGCAACTGTTCATACTTGACGTCCTCCATCAGGATCAGTGATGCCAGCTTGTGCACGAGTACTCTCGTCTTACCACTGCCCGGTCCCGCGGCAACCACAATATACTGAGACTGGTTATCCCTGATGATCTCCAGCTGCGCGGGTGACAGCGTCCCGAACAATTTCCTGAACTTCGCCGGCGTAATATTTCGCCTGATCTCCTTTTCCCGACTACCCGGGAAGTAGCGATTCAGGAAAGACGAGTAATTCAGTTGAAAATAGTCGTCGACGAATTGCAGCGCGCCCTTGTAGTCGCTGATCATCTTTTTCGCATACTCCCCGACGACATGGATCTGCTGGATCTTGTGTGTATAGAAGTTGTCCAGTTTCTGATAATGCTCCTTTCGGTACTGTACCTTGTTGTTCTGCTCCAGTCTGTTAATCGTAAGCCCGTTGTAAGTCACGAGGAAACCCCCTTCGATCTTGATGGCTTCAACCCTCGACAGATAGAAAAGGGCGTCTTCTATATCGTCGACAGACACTGATTTCTGAAACAGTGTCGTGCTCTTCTCATATTGTTCCTTCAGCTCATGCACGGAAAACTCCACCAGGTGCAAATCCTGCGCTCCCGAGGTATTCTGCGCGCTTTTCTCAAACAGGTACGAAACAATAAATCGTGCCAACTCATACCGGCTCTGCAGCCTGGCCTTAAGTTTCTCCTTACCGGATAGCAGTGCCAGGACAAAATGGTTTTTGGAATAGTCCTGGTTTTGCCTCTTCACCCAGTTCTTCGTCACCCAGAAATTGATGATCGTTTTTATCCTGTTCGGATTAGCCTCCCGACAACCACTTTCCAATTGCTCGTTCAGCTCCTTGATGTTGAACATCTTTCCATCTTCGTCAAGCAACGGCAATAAGAATCTCTCAATCTGTGAATACATCTCCAGCACCTGGAGCGATTTGTTTTGATTTTCGCCCTTATTGATAAAGGCAGCGAGGTCCTTCTGATCGCCCAGGATCTTTTCCTCCCTCAAAAGGGAAATTATCTTAAGGACCTCGTCTTTGACGATCCCGAGATGGTCGGAAATATAATCCACCCTCGACTCCGCCACTTCATCGGCAGATGGCTTGCGATGCTTGCTTGAGAAAAGCTTCTTGATGATACGAATCGCCTTCTCCTTTTTCCGGTCGTCGAAACTCGTCGATGCGTTTATTTTATCAATGGCTTCCTGCGCCGTGCGGGCGAGAATGCTATTGGCAAAAATCCGGGGCGCATTTTGGCCGCGCTTCAAATACCCTGCTTCCTCGAGCGCGGCAATCGCGGTTGTGACTCTCGTCTCGATTTGCAGAATATTATCATCCCATCCGGCCTTCCGTGCAATCTCCAGGGCGGAGTTCGATGCCGACATCCTGTACTTCGTGATATCCTTGATTGCCTTCCAGACTTGCTGAATCTCCTTAATACTTAGCTTGGTTTGATTAAGTAGTATGAAATGCTTACCCAGATCCTCCTCGTTGAACAATACAAAGCAGTCGGCGGACATAGTTTCATCCCTGCCTGCCCTTCCCGCTTCCTGGATGTAATTTTCCAATGAATCCGAGATCTCATAATGGACCACCAACCCGATATTCTTCTTATCCACACCCATGCCGAACGCCGAGGTGGCCACCATGATTTGAACTCTTCCAGCAATGAACGCCTCCTGGTTCGCAGTCTTGTCCGCGATATCCATTTTACCGTGGAACGCTCTGACATTGAACCCGTCGTTGCCTAACTGTTTTGTGAGTTTATCAGCCCGATATGTACGTGAGACATACACGATCGTGGGACATTGCTTTTCTAGTATCAGATCCCTCAGCTTCCTGTACTTCTCCTCATCCGTTGCCTCCTCGAAGACCTGGTAGCGAAGATTTGTTCTTGAAGCGCTCGTCCGAAACACCTCCAAGTCCAGATTCAGTCGCTCTTTAAAGTACCGCCGGATATCATCGATGACATTTTGCTTGGCCGTTGCCGTGAAACAAGAGATGGGAATTGGCTCTTCCAGGTTCTTGCGCTTCTGGATGGATTTGATGAAGTCCGCTATATAAAGGTAGTCGACCCGGAAGTCATGTCCCCATGCGGAAAAGCAATGCGCCTCGTCGATAACAAAGCGAACAACCTTGCGACCCAGAAGCAAATTCCCAATGGTGACCGACCGCAGAGATTCAGGAGCGATGTAAAGCAAAGAAGCGCTTCCATTGGCCACTTGATTAATTGATTCAGCTCGCTCGATCGGATCGAGCAGTCCATTGATCGTTACAGCACCTGGTACATCCGCTTTCAAAAGATTATCGACCTGATCCTTCATCAGCGATTGCAAGGGCGATATGACGACGGTGAGGCCTTTCGTGCTTTCGCCACTCATCAACGCCGGCAACTGAAAGGTGATGGATTTGCCCCCGCCCGTCGGGAATATGGCCAGCAGCGATTTATTATCGAGGGCCGCCTTCACCGCTTGTTCCTGGAGCGGTTGTCCGTCGTACGTTCTGAAGTTGTCGAAGCCGAAGAATCGTTTCAGTCCCTTATACGGATTCAGCGCCTCATGGCAGTAGTCGCAACCCGTCAAGCATGGCGTGCCTCTTAAAGCGTGCATTACCTGGTCCACCAACGGGAAATTCCTCTCCACCCAACGGGGCGCAATCGAGTACCGGTCATCACAGTTCACGAGGGCGAGCGTGTAGGCAAGCTCGACAGGCTTCTCCGAAACCAGGCTGTCGAGGCTGGCACGGTAACAGATCTTGTCCTTGAACGTATCGAGTATGAGAACAGGCAGATTATCGTGAGCTGCCGTGAATCCGATAAAGTCGAAGAATGGGTTAAACTCCGGTCTTGATTTCAGGAGCAAGTAAAAGATCACCCTAAGGGACTCCTCGAGTTGGTTGAATGCGCTCACTTCGTCATAGAAGAGATCGCGCGCCTTAATGGAATCGTTCAGGGGATTGTTTAATTCGTCGTACTGCAGTTTCTCGTCTTTCACGAGAGCATGATATGGCTTCTTCGGGAACAACAGGGGAGAAAGATACAGGGTATCGATTATCCTGTTCTCAGCAATTCCGGCATCTTTGATTGCCTGGCCCAGATACTTCAGATCGTGCTTGAGGATGTTGTGTCCGCAGATCCACCTTGCGCCTTTCAGGAAGTCAATAAATCCCCTAGGGGACTTTGAGTGGTACCTGCTATCATCCTGCTTTATTCCCCCGAGGTCTAAGATTCTGTTTTTTTCGTATTCTATTTCCGAATCGATGAAGGCGATGGGGTCCATTTTGTTTCTGCAAGGTGTACTTCTGCAGTAATTTAGAAGCGATTAGTTCCGCAATATAACGATTAATGTTAAGAGGTGTATCGCTTCGATTCTCGGTCAACCGAACCTGGCGTCATGACTTCGGCATCTACGATTGCGGTAGAACACGGATCTAGGGGCTTGCGGTCGGCAAAGACGTAGCGCTCGTCAAACCTTCAGACTATTTTATTGCCGACGCGAAGTACATCCTGGACGGATATAGCCTTGACGACGACGCTGAATTCGGCCGCAGGCTGGATGAGGTTGCAGCAGGCGAAACACCGGAGCGAAAAGCCCAGGTAGCCGCCGATTACGGCAGGCTGTTCTTTAATATCCTCGTGTACGCGGGGACGCCACATGAGATCATGGAAATGTTCAGGAGCAAAGACAGCAACGGATGGCGGAAAGGCAAGGACCATACACAGTCGGCGGTCGTAGCGCTATTCAATGGAAAGCATTGTATCGTCCTGATTTATAACTTCCCGTAAAATGAAAGATGGCGTCGCATTATGAAAAAAGAACTGAACGGCGGCAAAGGTGTGAAAGTCAAAAGGGTGCCAGATGCATTCAGGAACGTTTGAGCAGAAAAAGGATATCCCGCCGATTGCAGATCTACCATCCACAGACGCGAGTAATTCACTAAAAAAGCGATTATCTTCGTATACTGGATGTCCATTATTTAAAATTTGCCGTCGTCGCCGGAGTTTCCTGAATTGAAGTAGCTCACGCGCCTTAAGAATGATGTCATCACGTTCGCTATTTACGGGCATATGATGGTACGGCTTGTGATCTTCTGCATTCTTCTCTCTTTCCGTGCATGTGGCCAGGGCAACTTGCGCAACGCCGCCCATACTGAGCCTGGTGGGAACGCTAATTATTATTCCATAAACTATGAGAGGACATTTTCAAATCCCATCCTCGGTTGCGCTACCTTCCAGG
>DASVOT010000553.1:0-2056 GCA_036383235.1 Chryseosolibacter sp. | reverse complement strand
ACCGGCTTGTCGTTAACGGGATTCACGGTAATCTTCAGCGGATATTTGTTGCTGTCGTCTTCGCCATCATTTACGGTGACTTCCACAGTCAGCGTTCCTGTGAAATTCAGCGCGGGTGTTACGACATTTCCTTCGAGCGTGTAATTCGTGCCCGGATAAAGTTGCATGGTAAAGCCCCACGGATAGAACCAGTCATCTTTATCCTCCACAAAAAGATCCGACATCAAAATGGTGATGCTTTGCTCCTCATTTGTACTCAGATCAAGCTGCCCGGTGATCTTTGGCCTTCTATTCTGCGCCTCTGCGCAAAATGAGACGAAGAAACAAACAGTAAGGAAAATGAAGAATTTCATATGATCGTTGACCATTTTCAATGCGTTTACGGCGTTGGTGGCCCGGGCGCAAGCTTCATTTGTATGTCCTGTCGATATGATCTTCAAATTCTAAAAAAAGCATGCCGCTTCAAGCGGCTGTCTGCCCCTGGGGCGGGCAATAAAAGTATGCCTGGCATAACAGGACGGGACCCATTGTGAATTGGAAATCGGCAGACGGAAGAAAGCGTGCTCCCGGCGGCCGATTGGCCTGCTGTAGCGGATGGGAGGGAGCGTGAAAAAAAGTTAATTCTGTATAGGCTGAGGCGCGTTTACCGGTTGCTGTTGCGACTGAAGATTATCGAGATAATTCCATACGAGGCTGCTGGCGCCAAGAATGGGTGCCGCCTGGTTTTGCAGGCCTGAGGGCAATACTTTCACTTTCCCGCGGAACAACGGCATGAGGTTGGCTTCCATATGCCTGATGGTAGGTTTGAATATCAGGTCGCCTGCCAGGGAAAGTCCACCGAAGAGAAAAATTGCTTCCGGGTCGGTGTGAACTACCGTTTCGGCCAGCTTCATGCCCAGGATCCTTCCGGTGTACTCAAATGCTGCCTGGGCAACAATATCGCCGCGAACTGCGGCATCGGTAATCATCTTGGTGTTCAGATTATCAAAACTGATTCCGCGCAGCTCACTGTCTTCAAGGTGATCGGCCAGGAGCTTGTAAACGGTTCTTCTGATCCCCGTGGCAGACACATAGGTCTCGAGGCATCCGCGCTTTCCACAATTGCAATAGCGGCCGGCCGGATTGACGCTGGTGTGACCGACTTCCCCGGCGATACCATGCTTTCCGTTGAGAAGCTGTCCATTGGAAACGAACCCGCTTCCCAGGCCGGTGCCCAGCGTAATGACGATGAAATCCTTCATTCCCTTAGCCGATCCATACACCATTTCACCCACGGCGGCGGCGTTCGCATCATTGGTAACAATTGCGGGGATATTGAATTCCTCCTTCAGCATATCTGCCAGCGGAATGATTCCCTTCCAGGGCAGATTCGTAGCGCGCTCAATGGTTCCCTTGTAATAGTTGCCGTTTGCAGCTCCGACGCCGATTCCCAAAATCTTGTGCTCACCATTGACGTGAGAAATGGCGTCGCGCAATGCCTGACACAGCCCTTTGAAATAATCGCGGAATTCTTCGAACTGAGTCGTCTTGATGCTGCCCTGGTACACGACCTGCCCCGAGCGGTCCACAATTCCAAACTTTGTATTCGTTCCCCCGATGTCAATCCCGATTGTTAGCTCTTTCATCGCAATAATTTTTAAATGGAAAGGATTCTCGCGATCCTGATCGCTTCCGGATCGATCTCATGATATTTCTCGCCCATGATGATATTGAAATCATTGTAAACAATTCTGTTGTCCTTTATTCCAACCATCGCGTCTTTCTTGCCGGCGATCAATCCTTCGACCGCTGCTATGCCCATCCTGCTTGCCAGAACGCGGTCGAAATAAGTGGGTGCACCGCCTCTCTGCAGGTGGCCGAGAATGGTGACTTTGATATCGAAGTAGGACGAGCGCTCGGCAACTTTCCGGGCCAGCGAATTTGCATCGCCGATCTTCGACCCCTCAGCGACGACGATAAGGTTGGACTTCTTACTGGTCTCCTTATCCGCGCCGAGCATACTATACAACTGCTCGAAAGTCATTTTCTCCTCGGGCATGACGATTGCGGTCGCTCC
>DASVOT010000552.1:0-2632 GCA_036383235.1 Chryseosolibacter sp. | reverse complement strand
CGGTATTCTCCCAGGCCAGCGTTACTTTTCCGCTTTTATTGTCAACTGCGATATCATCGATGCTGATCGTGAAGGTTTCAACCTTCTCGGCGAGCTTTTTTGTTTTCACCTTGAACTTGGCCGCCTCCTTCGAGGGGTCATACTCGGCCGTATTTCCTCCGAGGGAAAGATCTTTGTATAACGACACGGTCCACTCGCCTGCTCCGGGCCAGGTGAAGATCAGGTATTCACCTTTGGGCACGTCGATGTTTTCCACCTTCACGTCGTCTGAAAAGGAGATCCTCGTTCCGCTGTTCGCTCCGGTTCTCCAGATGGTTCCATGGGGATACATGACGTCTTTCTCACCGAAGATCTTGCGGCCCCGCAGCCTGGGGCGGAAGTAATCGACCTTCACTTCGGTCAGGCCGATGGTACTGGAGACCGAACCGGCAGGACTGGCCGCCGGCGTCTGAATCTGCCCCTCCGACACCATAATCATTGCGGACATCACAAAAAACAGCAAGATTTTTTTCATAGATAATTAGTTTTAGTTTTAGCGCCACCCTGGAGGAACCGAAAAAGAAACCACTTGGGCGGAGCATCCGGCTGATGCGATCCGGTTTCCTGTCAGGGCGTCAAATTTAAGTAAACTTTCACGAAAGAATCGTTTGAAATGAAGTTAAATGAGGATTTTTATCAAAGGGAGAATGTGGTAAAGATCGCACGCGAGTTGCTGGGGAAAGTGCTTTTTACAAGAATACAGGGCGTAACAACGGGAGGCATGATCGTAGAAACGGAGGCATATTCCTGGATGGAGCGGGGATGTCATGCCTATGGCGCCAGAAAGACCCCCAGGAATTCAGTTATGTTCCGGAAAGGAGGGTTTGCCTATGTCTACATGTGCTACGGCATTCACTTCCTTTTTAATGTGGTGACCAACCGGGAAGATACCCCTGAAGCGGTGCTGGTCAGAGCTGTCGAACCGGTCATGGGAGTTGAAGAAATGAAGGCCAGAAGGATGTCTCTCCGGGATGAATTTCATCTTACCTCCGGCCCAGGTAAACTGACCAAAGCTTTGGGCATTGGCCGAAGCTTCAATGGAAAATGTTTAATGGATAACGACATTTGGATCGAAGATTCCGGCATGAAAGTGGCACAAAAAAGCATTGTGGCCAGTGAACGGATCGGGATCGACTATGCAGGGGAGGATGCGAAACTTCCCTGGCGCTTCTCCATCAAGGGAAATACCTGGGTCAGTAAAAAGTAAGAATACATTGAGGTCATAAATTTTGCAAAAAGTACCCCACATGCGTTTTTTAGCACTTGTTTTCCTGGCCGCTCTGCCCTCATTCCTTGCCGGGCAAAGCCTTCGGGACAAATTCCGGCCTGTCAATTCCCGCTATGATGAAAATAGTCCGGTGCTGAGCCCCGACGGCAATACCTTGTTTCTCACCATCTCCAACCATCCGTCGAACGTCGGCGGAATGAAGGACCCGGGCGATATCTGGATCTCCCGGAGAATGGGCTCAGACTGGTCGGCTCCGGTGCACGGCGGATCGGTTCTGAACAACAAGGCCTACAACGCGGTGGCTGGAGTATCCGCCGACGGCCAGCAGTTGTTTTTACACGGCCATTACGGACCGTCGGGAAGCGTTGCCAAAACGCAGGGAATCTCTATTTCGCGAAGTACCGGCAGCGGCTGGTCGCGGCCTGAAAACATCAATATCCCGTATTTCATGAACAAATCCGGCTCGCTCGGCGGGATGGTGACTCCTGATAATTCCGTCTTTATTTTCTCCGCCATCAGCTACGGCACCTTCGGGGTTGACGATATTTATGTCTGCCTGAAAACAGATGGCAAATGGAGCGAACCGAAAAACATCGGAAGCGCCATCAATACACAATTCCAGGAACTCGCCCCCTCTCTCAGCGAGGATAAAAAGACGTTGTATTTTTCGAGCAACGGAAGAAAGGGATTTGGGAGCTTTGACATCTACTCGGCCTCCCGGCTGGATGAGAGCTGGACGAACTGGTCAGTTCCGCAAAACCTCGGACCCCAGATCAATTCCGAAGGACGCGAATTGTTTTATCATGCCTACCCCGGTTTCGGATTCGCCCTTTATACAAGCACGCTCAGCAGCGACGGCTACGGCGACCTGAAGGTGTTCGCGCCGGATGAGCCACTTCCCGTGAAAGATACCGTGATTTACGCCAGCATCGACCCCGAAAAGCGGGTCCCGCTGCCATCAGACGAATCCGTCGCCGAAGAAAAGACGACCGCCGTATTGAAAGTGTACGGCAAAATCGTGAACGCGAAATCCGGCGAACCTGTCCCGGCGAAGATCTCTTTCGCCTCACCGGGACTGGCAGAAGTGTCAGCAGTCGCAAATGCCGACGGATATTCTGTTGACGTTCCTCCTTCTGAATACTCTGTTACCATTGAAGCGAACGGTTACATCAGCGCACTGGAAAAGCTCGATGTACATGCGTTCGAGATGAAGGCTCTTGAAATGAACTTCAGGCTTCAGCCAGTGGAAGTAGGTACAATGGTGAACCTGAAGAACGTGCTGTTCGCGCAGGGCAAAACCGATATACTTGCCGAGTCATACCCCGAGCTCGACCTGGTCGTGTCTTTCCTCCGCGAGAACCCCAC
>DASVOT010000551.1:0-18977 GCA_036383235.1 Chryseosolibacter sp. | reverse complement strand
GCTTTCAAAATTAAACGGGTAGATATCCTGATATTTTTTCGGAGGGTTCTCCGCATATTGGATGCTTCCATCCGGGCGCTGTTTAAACCATTGCGGGTGTTCTTTGACATACGGATGATCCGGCGCGCACTGAAAGGCGATGTCCATGGCGATGTCGATGTCAAACTTCCTGGCCTCCGCGATCAGCGCTTTGAAATCGGCCAGGGTCCCGAGCTCGGGATGAATGGCTTTGTGCCCTCCCTCGTCGCTGCCGATGGCCCATGGCGATCCAGGTTCGCCCGGCGTCGCCCTTACGTTGTTATTTTTTCCCTTGCGGTTGACCTTGCCGATGGGATGGATGGGCGGAAAGTAAAGCACATCAAAACCCATCGTCGAGATGCGGGGAAGGAGCCTGATAACATCGCGGAATGTTCCATGTGCTCCCTCGGGAGAGGCCGACCGGGGAAACAACTCATACCACGCGCTGAAGCTGGCTTTTTTGAATTCCACCAGCAACCTTAACTCTCTCTCAAAAGTCGTTTCATGCTCGATGAGCGGATGCTCGTGAACGATCTTTTCAAAGGAGGGGCTCAGTATCCTGTCGATCGCTTCCCGGTAACGCTCCTTATCGCACAACAGCTGAGCCAGCGATTGAAAAAAAGGATCTCCCTTTCCGATCTTCTTCAAGAGCGCCGCGCCTTCCTGTAACTCAACGTGGACATCCAGGGCCGCTTCGGTCTTCTTTTTAAATCCATCATACCATGTTTCGAAATGATCGATCCATGCCCGGATGGTAAAAAAATAGAAGCCTTTTCTCGTGACCTGAAACGACGCCTGCCAGCGATCGTTGTACTGCGGTTTTAATTCAATCGTCGACCACGACTCACTGACTTCGTCCCTGAACAGGACTTGTGCCCGGATGTGATCATGGCCATCGCCGAAAATATCTGCTGAAACATTTACCTGTTCGCCTACTGTATACTTTGCGGGGAAATGACCCCCATCGACCTGAGGTTGCACATTCTCAATTACGACGCGTGACTGACCTTTTATCTCACTCATTAATACAAATTGGTTTACCCGAGAGTTTCCATCTTTCCCTGACGCCTCAGCGACGCGGTTTTAACAACCATCCTCCATCGTATCAAATATTCCTCATTTCAGGAACGGCGCCATAAACTTACGAGGGGTCTCAATATACATACCCGATACATACCCGCCCGCTGCCCACGGCCGATTTACAGGATGATTATTTAATCTTGAATATAAAGCAACTATAAGGTTTCAGCGTCAGGGTGAACGCCAGCTCCCGGTCAAGGCCAATGTCAATCCCCCTCCAGAGCATATCCCTGCCGATATACACCTGATTGCGATCAAGCCCCATCCGGGCAAAAGCCTCCGGAGGAATCTGAACCCTGACCTCCAGGTCGGCGTCGTTAAAGCTGTTGACAATGAGTAGCCTCTCATCCTCAAAGAAACGCAGAAAAGCGTGGACCTGCGGCGTAAAATTGCCTGCGGCAATATTGAAAGACGTGACGTCAATGTAATCGCCATGCGCGATGGCTTTGTTTTGAGAAGCATAGCCAAGCACGTCCGCATAAAAACTTCGCAGCTGTTTCTGGTCGGCATCCAGCAGGCCGCCGTCGAATTTTCCGTCATTCATCCACTTTTGATGCTCAGGGACACCCCAGTAGTCGAAGATCGTTGTGCGCCCATCATCGAGCTGGAATCCTTCAACCCCTCCGCCCGGTTCTCCAACCTCCTGCCCGAAGTAGACCATGACCGGTCCTTTGTCGATTGTGGCGCTGATCACCATTGCCGGCAGCGCTTTCCATGGATTCCCGGCAAAGAACCTGGAGGAGACTCGCTGTTCGTCATGGTTCTCCATGAAATGCAGCATGTGATCATTGATGCCCTGCAGATTTTTCTGGATGGCCTCGATATCCGACGTGCGCGACTGCCCCTGTATCAGCAAGCGCAATGTATCATACAACATCACTTTGTCGTACAGAAAATCAAATTTACCGGTCTCCAGGTACGTTCGGTATTGCGCGGGATTATAGATCTCCGCGATGAAGATTACGTCGGGGTTTACACCCTTGATCTGCGGAATGACCCACTGCCAGAATTCTACCGGCACCATTTCAGCCATGTCGCACCGGAAGCCGTCGACATTCTTGCCAGTCCAGTATAACAGGATATCCCGCATCTTCAGCCATGTGTTGGGTATCGGATCGAAGTGCGTCGCGCGGTTGTTCTGAATATCCACCCCGTAATTCAGCTTGACGGTCTCAAACCAGGAATGAATGCCGGGAGAAGCAGTAAACTCATCGTTGCCACTTACCTTCGCCGGGGTTTCACCGAATTTTCCGTCTTTGGTGGGATGGGGCAGGTCGCCCAACGGGTGGTAGTCAGCAGGGGGCCGGAACGACTGCCCCGGCAGGTAATAGAAGTTGTTGTCCGCTTTGAAGCTGGCGTTCACGTCATCGTCCTCACCAAGGTCTTTTACGCCGGAAGGCTTTGCGTCTGAATGATATGCCCGTGCCACATGGTTGGGAACAAAATCAATGATGGCTTTTAATCCCTGCTCATGGGTGCGTTCGATCAGCTTCTGAAATTCCGTCATTCTCTCCTTTACATTGACCGCCAGGTCGGGATCGACATCATAATAGTCTTTTATCGCATAAGGAGACCCCGCCCTCCCCTTTACCACGTCCGCATCATCGGGAGGGATTCCATACGCCGAATAATCCGTCATCGAGGCATGCTCGATCACACCGGTATACCATACATGCGTAACACCGAGTTCCTTGATTCCTTTGAGCGCCGCCTCGTTGATATCGTTGAATTTTCCCACCCCGTTTTCCTCGATGGTGCCGAACTTGATATTCCGGGAAACCTTGTTGCCAAAAAGCCGGGTCATCAGCTGATATATAACAATCTTGTTCGGGGATTTTTGCATGGGACCTACAGCGGGTAAATTGTCCGTTCGGGAAATACAACCGGCCAGCGCAACTGAGAGAATAACACCAAAAGCGAACGCCTTCATAGGCTCAATATAAAAAAGAAAAGGCAGTTTCCATTCTGCCATTTCAAATGGGTTGCGGTTTCAATTGAAGCCTCTTCGCCTCTGGCGGATGGCCATGACGAGATGCATCACGGTCACGAACACACAGATGGCAAGCCCCATGTATTCACGCGATTCTTCGATGTAAAGATTCTGCATCTTTGCAAGGTTGTCGAATAACATCGCCTTATCATCGCTGTGCATCCACTGCAGCTCGCTGGGCAGATAAACGAAGCTGTAGGCGATATAGATCGTCAGCAGCACGACGTAGGCGGGGATATAATACCTTTGAAACGCGGCAAGCACGCACGTCACCGCCATCGCGCCGTAGATCGATATCCAGATGACCGGGTCAGGATCGTTCAGCTGAAGAAACGCAAAGACCACGAACATCACCGCCAGCACCAGGTTCAGGATTTTCATAAGCTCGTCAAATGTAGGATCGAAAGATATACAATATTGGAAGAAATCTCCATCTCAGAACGGGTGGAATATCAATTTCCACTAACCGGGCTTAAGCAAAAACTGATTGGCTAAAGGGAAATGCTGGCGGCAAAAAAAGCAGGCCGGAAAGCGGAAAGCCATCCGGCCTGCAAGCAGCGTGCTTGTGGCGCTGCGGGGAAGACTGAATCAGAAATTCTCTTTCATGAACGTGGCGCTGGCGGCCACGCTTTGAATGGGGTCGCCCGGATAGGTTTCCTGCTCCACGTACCAATGTTTCATCCCTGATTTTTTCGCCTGGGCGAAGATCGGCTTGTAGTCTATCGATCCGGTGCCGACGTCGGCGTTCTTGTCGCGATCGTTCTTATCCATGTCCTTTACATGCCATTGTTCAAACCGCCCCGGGTACTGGTCGAAGTATTGAAGAGGATCGCCGCCTGCGCGCACCACCCAGTAGATATCCATCTCCATGCTGACGTTTTTCGGATCAAGCTCGGAAAGCATGATATCGAAAGGTTTCTTCCCGTCCATCTCCTGAAACTCAAATGCATGGTTGTGGTAACCAAAACGGATATCGTTTCTATTGCAGACCTCTCCCGCTTTGTTCAATTTGTCGCAGATCCGCTTGTAATCGTCAAGCGATGTGCGTTCGGTGTCGGGAAGGTAGGGAACAACCATATAAGGCTGATCAATGCCCTTTGCATCCGCGATGGCTTTCTCCCAGGCGTCCCCCTCGATCTGGTCGATACCATAATGACCACTCACAACCTTCATTCCCAGGTCGTCCACGTATTTTCCAAAGTCAGCAAAGGCCATCCCGAAAATCTTACCGCCACTGTATGAATACGTTTCAAGTTCCTTATAGCCATACTCGGCGACTTTCTTCAGCACACCTTTCGGATCGTTGGGAATGGAATCACGGAGCGTGTAAAGCTGAAGGCCCAGCTTACCGCCGGCCTTTGAAGTGCAACGATACAGCGCCGGCAGTGAAAGGATGCCCGCTGCGGCGACGGCCGATGACTGGATGAATTCTCTTCTTTTCATGGGTAATTTGGTTTTTGGACAAGGTAACGCAAGGCTTGCTTGCCGCACTCAAGTTATAGCAAAAAGCCGGAATGCAAACAGCCATGGCCGCACATTTTTCTGTGAGCGGGCATGGCTGCTTCATCTGCTCCGGTATTTACGTGTATGAATTTCATCATTTTACCCACCGCGGCCGGTACGCGGTGCTGGCAGCAAAACCAACCGTCAAAGGTTGGGCTTTTCGCCATCCAGCGAGAGCACGTACATCGCCATTTTCTTGGCGTCTTCCTGCGTTAACCCGGGGTGTGGCGTCATCGGTATTTCGCCCCATACTCCGCTGCCACCGCTGATTATTTTGTTGGCAAGGTAGTCAACGTTTGCCTGCGTGAATTCATATTTTTTTGCCACATCGCCGTGGGCGGGGCCGATGATCTTGTTGGTGGGATGATGGCAGGTCTTGCAATCATTTGCATCTACCAGCGCCTGCCCCTGCTTGATCAGGTCCTCAGGAGACGCTGCGCTTTCTTTCTTTTCGGGCCCGGCGGTTTCATACTCGCCGTACTCCCCCTCCTTCTCCGTTTTTTCTTTTTTTCCGCCGCATGAAGTCATTGACCAGGTGAAGAATCCAAAGACGGCAATCAGTAATAGCAACTTTTTCATTGTTGATTAATTAAATTATTCCTAACACTTTTTTATTAAATTTTTGATCCTTGCCTGACGCTGCAAAATCGTCAAACGCTTTTTCCGTCACACGAATGATATGATCCTTGATAAAAGGCGCGCCCTCCTCGGCCCCCTGCTCGGGATGCTTGAGCGCGCATTCCCACTCCAGAACCGCCCAACCGGCGTAATCGTACTGCGCCAGCTTTGAAAATATCGACTGGAAATCAACCTGCCCGTCACCAAGCGAGCGGAATCTGCCCGGGCGGTTAACCCAGTCCTGATATCCGCCGTAGACGCCCGATCGGCCAGTCGGATTAAACTCCGCGTCTTTTACGTGAAACATTCTGATAAAGCTGTGATAAAAATCGATGTACTGCAGATAGTCCAGCTGTTGTAAGACGAAATGTCTCGGATCATACAGAATGTTGCAGCGCGAATGCTTTCCCGTCGCCTCCCAAAAGCGCTCGAACGTTATGCCATCGTGAAGGTCCTCACCCGGGTGGATCTCGTAACATACATCAACGCCTGCCTTGTCGAAGGCATTGAGTATGGGAAGCCAGCGTTTCGCGAGCTCCTTAAAACCGTCTTCCACCAGGCCGGCCGGGCGTTGCGGCCAGGGATAGACCGTGTGCCACATCAATGCCCCTGAAAAAGTAGCATGCGCATTCAATCCAAGATTCTTACTGGCCTTTGCGGCATTCTTCAGCTGCTCCACCGCCCAGGCAGTTCTTTCCTTCGGATTTCCTCGCAGCTTCTTTGGAGCGAAGCCATCGAACAATTCGTTGTATGCGGGATGAACTGCCACAAGCTGGCCCTGCAGGTGCGTGGAAAGCTCCGTTACCTGCACGCCTGCCGACTCGATGGCGCCTTTCCAGTCATCGCAGTAGTCTTTGCTGTCAGCGGCTTTCTGAAGATCAATGCACCGCGGATCCCACGTCGGGATCTGTACCCCTACATATCCAAGTGAAGCAGCCCACTTGGAGATAGTCTTAATGTCGTCGAACGGCGCCTGGTCGCCCATAAATTGTGCAAGAAATATCGCCGGCCCTTTTATGGTTCTCATAATCGAATGGTGTTGTGTTTGCTTTTCTTAATTCTCCGGATGGTATGGTCTTCAAAACATTATGGATTACCCATTAATCGGTCCCAAATTCCCTGATCATGAACATCAGGTGAACGCAGCCGTTAAAACTATTTCAGGACCGTCCACTTCCTGGTAGACTGCGACGATTTCACCGCCGTTTTTACAAAGTTCATTCCCCTCACGCCATCCTCAACGTCCGGGAAATCGTACTTCGCAGGATTGATCTTCTTTCCCGGCTTGAAATCGCGGACGGCGGCGCTGAATGCGCGATAGATGTTTGCAAACGCTTCAAGGTATCCCTCCGGGTGGCCCGCAGGCGTGCGTGTAAATGCTTTCGCCTGATCCGACAAATAAGCCTGGCCCGTGCGGAGAACCTCCATCGGCTTGTCGAGCCATTTCACGATGAGCGTATTGGGATCCTGCTGCTTCCACTCCAGGCCGCCTTTCTCGCCATACACGCGAATGTTAAGGTTGTTCTCCTCGCCGGCGGCAACCTGCGTGGCGAACAACACACCGGACGCCCCGTTGCTGAACTTCAAAAGCATGGACGCGTCATCGTCCAGCTTCCGGCCTTTCACCACCGAATTCAGCATGGCGCAGATTTCGGTGATCTGATGACCTGTAATATATTCCGCGAGGTTGGCGGCGTGTGTCCCGATATCTCCGATCGCGCCTCCCATTCCCGATTGCTTCGGATCGGTTCTCCAGGATGCCTGGAGATTTCCGGTGCCCTCCAGTAGTGTCGACAACCAACCCTGAGGGTACTCCACATAGACCTTCCTGATCTTGCCGATCTGTCCGGTAGCCACCATGTGGCGCGCATGCTTCACCAGCGGATATCCCGTATAGGTGTGCGTAAGGGCCAGGATCAGACCGGTCTTGCTGACAATTTTTTGAAGCGCTTTTGCTTCCTCCAGCGAGAAAGCAATGGGTTTTTCCACGATCACATGGTACCCGTGCTCCAACGCCATCTTCGAGGGACCGAAGTGAACGTGATTCGGTGTCACCACCGAAACAAAATCCATTCTCTTGTCAGCGGGCATGTCCTTCTCCTTCTCAAACATTTCCTGATAGCTTTGGTAAACGCGCTTCGGATCAAGGTTTAGCGCTGCACCCGTCTGCTCCGATTCACCCGGAACAATGCTGAAGGCGCCGCATACTATTTCTATCTCCCCGTCAATCCCGATTGCTTTCCTGTGTACGGGGCCGATAAAGGAAGTAGGGCCACCGCCCACCATGCCCATGCGTAATTTTCTTTTCATTTCTAAAAGGTGTTTAAGTTTTATAGCCGGACGGAGCCGCGACAAAATCGCAGGATACCGATCCTTGCCAGGCATATCCCGCGGATCGCCGATCCCGGCTACAATTAAAAATATTTAAGCAATCAAATAAAATTTATCGCCGGTAAATTTATACCGATCCTGAGATAATCGCATCCCCGAGGTTAAATAAATTTGCCAATCAGGTTTTCATAGTACTCCTGTCTTCCGCTTATTTGACGGGGCTCACCGTTTTTAAGCGCCAGGGTCGCCAGCTCCTCCAGCGTAACCTTTCCCTGTTCAAACTGCTTGCCCTTGCCTGTATCGAACGAGCCGTAACGCTCCTTCCTCATCCTGCTGTATTCACCGTCGTCCAGTATTGCCTGAGCCGTAAGAAGAGCACGCGCAAAAGCGTCCATACCTCCGATATGGGCGTGAAAGATGTCTGCAAGGTCCGTCGAATTCCTCCTTGTCTTGGCATCAAAATTCACCCCCCCTGTCTTAAAACCACCCGCCTCGAGTATCACCAGCATCGCCTCTGTCAGCTCGTAAAGGTTATTAGGGAATTGATCCGTGTCCCACCCGTTCTGGTAGTCGCCGCGGTTCGCGTCCATGCTCCCGAGGATGCCGGCGTCGGCAGCCACCTGCAATTCGTGCTGGAAGGTGTGGTGCGCCAGCGTGGCGTGGTTGACTTCAATATTGAGCTTAAAGTCATTCATCAGATCGAACTGGCGCAGAAAGGCGATCACCGTCGCCGCGTCGAAATCGTACTGATGCTTGGTGGGCTCCATCGGCTTGGGCTCGATGAAGAAGGTTCCTTTAAAGCCGTTCGCCCGGGCGTAATCTTTTGCCGCATGGAGAAAACGCGCGAGGTGTTCCTGCTCGCGCTTCATATTTGTGTTCAAAAGCGAGTTGTATCCTTCCCTCCCTCCCCAGAAGACGTAATTCGCTCCTCCAAGGGCAATGGTGGCATCAAGCGCATTCCTGACCTGTGCGCCGGCATAACAGACAACGTCAAAGTCGGGGTTGGTCGCGGCGCCATTCATGTAACGCGGGTGGGAGAAGAGATTAGCCGTACCCCACAACAGCCGCACGCCTGAAGCCTTCTGTTTTCTCTTTGCATAGTCAACCATCTTCTGAAGCCGGCTTTCCGATTCCTTCAACGTAGGCCCCTCATCTACGAGGTCGTAATCGTGAAAACAATAGAAAGGTGCGCCGATCTTGGTGATGAACTCAAACGCCGCATCCATCTTGTCCATGCCCCGCTGCACCGCATCCGGACTTTCCGCCCACGGGAAGTTCTTGGTACCCGGACCAAACGGATCGCCGCCCGTGCCACAGAAGGTATGCCAGTAGGCGATGGCAAACCGGAAATGCTCCTCCATGGTTTTCTTCCCGACTTTGCGGGTCGCATCGTAATACCTGAAAGCGAGCGGATTGTCTGATTCCCTGCCTTCGTATTTTATCTGGCCTATGCCCTTAAAATACTCTTTGTCCCCAATGAGAACTTTCATACACTTCAAATTTGATTTATTGTATAATAACTTTTTGGATTCTGGTAAAGGTCAGCGAAAAATCGCCCTTGCGGGAAGAATGACGCCGTTGACTTGTTTTGTTCTCTGCATCGGAAGTCATTTATGACGATCTCCCTTGGTCCAGATGCGCCGACCACTTCAAATAGGCTTTTTTATACAGCTCTCTTTTGTTCCCTTCCGGCTCGACCAGTTGTTTTGCCGTAAGTCCTGCGAACGCCTCGTCGCTCGATGCGAATATCCCGGCCCCTAGCCCCGCGCCTATTGCGGCCCCCGTTGCTCCGTCCGTGTTGTACAATTCCAGGGGTGCGCCGATCGTATTGACAAATGCTTCCCGGAAAACCGGGCTAAGGAACATGTTGGCATGCCCTGCTCTGATCACGCTGGTCTTAAGTCCCATGCTCTGCAGCACCTCAAAGCCGTAGTTAAGTGCGAAGACGATCCCTTCCTGTGCGGCGCGGAAAAGGTGACCTTGCGAATGACGGTTGAAGTCCAGGCCGTGCAGGGAAGCATTGACCGTCCTGTTTTGAAGAATCCGTTCAGCGCCGTTGCCAAAAGGAAGCATGACGAGCCCTTCAGAGCCGATCGGAATTTTCGCCGCCTCGGCGTTTATCTGATCATACGGAGGCACTGCCCCCGGGCTGGCCGTGTTCTTCCGCAGCCAGCTGTTTAGTATACCCGTACCGTTAATACAAAGGAGGACGCCGTTTGACGGGCGCGCCGCCGTATTATTGACATGAACGAACGTGTTCACTCTTGACAACGGGTCAAAGGCGTTCTTGTCGGTAACCGTGTAGATCACACCCGAGGTCCCGGCAGTAGCTGCCGTCTCCCCGGGCTTCAGCACCTTCAGCGAAAAGGCATTGTTGGGCTGATCCCCCGCACGATAGGAAATTTTAACTCCCTCGCGAAGACCAAGCTCGCCTGCAGCCTGTTTTGAAAGCGCACCCTGTGGCTGGAAAACCGGAACAACGGGCGGCAGCAGACTCTTGTCAAAGCCGAAGTGGGTTAATACCCTGTCCGAGACCGAGCGCGACTGGTAATCCCAGAAAATACCTTCTGACATGCCGGTGTCCGTAGTGACAATGTCGCCGGATAGCCGCATGGCGATGTAATCGCCGGGCAACATGGCCTTGTGGATCTTTTCATAGATCCGGGGCTCATTCTCCTGTACCCACTTTAGTTTGGATGCTGTAAAGTTTCCCGGCGCATTGAGAAAATGCTCCAGGCAGTATTTTTCGCCCATCGCATTCGTCGCCCGCTCGCCAATGGCCACCGCCCGGCTGTCGCACCAGATGATGGAAGGCCTTAACGGCTTATGGTCTTTATCGACTACAACCAAGCCGTGCATCTGATACGAAATGCCAATGGCTTTTACTTCATCAGCGCCGGCCGACGATTTTTGTAAGCAGCTCTTTGCACTGATGACAAGGTGTTTCCACCACAGGTCAGGATCCTGCTCGGCCCAGCCTGGTTGAGGGGCGAGCATCGACATCTCTTCCGCCGGTGACTGGGCGACAGCAAGCGATCGCCCGGTCTTTGCGTCCACGAGGGAAGCCTTGACAGATGAGCTTCCAATGTCCAGACCAAGCAGAAGTTCTCTCATAGGAGCGAATTTGAAACAATAATATTACAAATAGTCAATTTGACCATAATTTATTGATTTTTTTTATATCTTCCCCGCGGTTAACATTTTCCAGGAATGGCGTCCCGCGCTGCAAATGATATCATCGAAGCCCTGTCAATCGACTGCGTTATCTTCGGCTTTCGCCACAGCGAGCTCGATGTTCTTTTAATCAAGCATGCCGAGGGGATCAGCAAAGGTAAATGGGCGTTGCCGGGAGGGTGGATCCGCTACACCGAGAGTATAGACGATGCGGCCAACCGGTTGCTTACTTCCCTGACGGGCGTGTCGAATATTTTCCTGGAGCAGCTGCGGGCGTTTGGCGACGTAAAGCGCTACCCGGGTAAACGCGTTATCACCATTGCTTACTATGCGCTGATCAATGCCGACAATTATGCTCTGAGCCCCGGCTTCACTGCTTCAGACGCACGCTGGTGCAAAATACACGAGGTGCCACGGTTGCCGTACGACCACAACAAGATCCTGAAGAGCGGATTCCAGTATCTGAAGCACAAAGTCAGGCATGAGCCCCTGGGATTCAACCTCCTCCCGAAAAAATTCACCCTCCATCAGATCCAGAAATTGTACGAAGCCATACTGGAAACGGAGCTCGATAAGCCGAACTTCCGGCGCAAGCTATTGAACATGAACCTTCTCGTTCCCTGCGATGAAAAGCAGCACGACGTTTCCCATCGCGCCGCAAACTTTTACCGGTTCGATAAAAGAATATACAAGCAACTGACGGAGAGCGGTTTTACTTTTGAATTGTGAGGCGCGATGCATAAAGAAAAGAATAGGGGTTTTTCCAGACGACATGAAAACATTTGCAGATCCAGCAAATTTCCCGGATATTCAAATCTGATAATACCAAGTGACCAATAACCAATAACTAACCAGTTACCAACAACCAAAAACTAACACCTAGATTTATGAATGATCAAAACAGCAAAAGGCTTTTTTACGGGAGTTGTTTCGCCCTGATCACAACTGCGTTTTCATTCAGCATTCGGGCTGGCATTCTGCCGCAGCTGGCAGAAACGTTTGACCTGAGCGCTACGCAGCTTGGCTTTATCAACCAGATGTGGTTCATAGGATTTCCGATTTCCATGATTCTTGGAGGCATTTTCTACACAAGCATCGGACCGAAAAGGATCATGATCTTTGCGTTTTTTGCCCATACGCTCGGTATCCTGCTCACAATCTACTCCGGCGGATATGTCGGGCTGCTGATTTCCACGCTGCTGATCGGGCTTGGCAATGGATGCACGGAAGCCGCCTGCAATCCGATGATCGCTTCTGCCTACAGCGGAAAGACGATGAACACATTGCTCAACAGGTTTCACATGTGGTTCCCCGGCGGAATCGTGTTGGGTAGCCTGGTTTCCTTTGCAATGACAAAGATGGAACTTGGCTGGGAAGCGCAGATCTGGATCATCATGATTCCGACCGTGATCTACGCGTACATGTTTTACGGTCTCACATTCCCCAAACCACGAGCCGAAAGCGCTGCGCTCTCCGTCAATCTGAAAGCGATGATCACGCCCCTCTTTATCTTTATATGTATCTGCATGACGCTGACCGCCATTTCGGAATTCGGACCTGAGCAGTGGGCACAGTTGGTTCTCGCCAAAAGCGGTGCCGAACCCATGGTGATCCTTGCCCTTATTACCGGAGTCATGGCTGTAGGAAGATACTTTGGAGGCGAGTTTGTCCACAAGTTTGACCAGACGGGAGTACTGCTCGGCTCTGCCATTTTCACAGCCCTTGGCATCCTTCTCCTCAGCACCCAGACCGGGGCGATCATCTATGTAGCTGCCGTCGTCTTTGCAGTCGGTGTCTGCTACTTCTGGCCTAACATGCTGGGCTTTACGGCAGAAAAGATACCCTTGAGCGGCGCCATCGGAATGTCAATCGTGGGAGCTTGTGGTATGTTCTCGACATCCATCTGGCAGCCAATTATCGGTGGCTGGATCGACAGCGCCAGAGAGCAGGCCTCTGCAACCGGGCTGCAAGGCGACGCGCTCGAACTTGCCGCCGGCCAGGCCACTCTTCAGAAGATGCTGATGTTTCCCATTATCCTGATCGTACTCTTCACCATTCTCCTGTTCTGGGTGCGCAACAGAAAGGCGAACGCCAAGCCGGTCTCGGTTGGTGCCGGCGCCTCCTGACCTTCCGAAAAAACACTCGACAAACAGAAAGGGACATTTTGAAAATGTCCCTTTCTTATTTGTTGCTTCAAGTGTGCCGTCAGGTCACTTGTTGTCGTTCGCATTTTTGCTTTCGTCTGCGGTGATGTCACCGAGCTCTCCTTTTTCGGCTTTCCTTTTCAGCTTCTCATTGGCGAAGATGGCGACCTCCACCCTGCGGTTCTGCTGACGCCCGTAGTCGCTGTCATTGTCTGCGACCGGTTGATCAGGCCCGTATCCCTCCGTCGTAATCCGTTTCCCGGCTACGCCGAGATCCTTGAGATAATCGGCAACGGCATCCGCCCGCTTATCAGACAACGTCATGTTGTATTCGTGTGTTCCCGTGTTGTCTGTATGACCTTCGATCAGGATGTTCGTGTCGTCATACTTTTTCAAGGTCTTTGCAAGATCATTCAGGTTTGTTTTCGAAGTCTCTGACAACTCTGCGGAATTGAGCGCGAACTGGATCCCATCGCGAAAGGTGATCTTGATCCCCTCGCCTACCCTTTCTATTTCAGCGCCTTCAAGATCTTTCTGCAACTCTTCGGCCTGCTTGTCCATGTATCGCCCAATTCCATAACCGGCCGCACCGCCGACCGCTGCGCCCAATATCGCGCCCATCGCTGTGTTGCCAGCTGCCTTCCCTATGGCCGCTCCTGCTGCCGCACCGCCGGCTGCCCCGATATAAGTGCCTTTTTGGGCTTTACTCATGTTTTTGCACGCACCCAGGAATAAACACATTGCCACTACAAAGCATGTGATTATCTTCGTTCCCATCAAAATGTGTTTCATAACTATTGATTTAATGTTTATTTCAGTCTACGCCATCTCTTAACTGCTGGAAAGCGGCGTGGATTTTACAAACGGTAATCAATTAAAAAACTATGCCGGCAGTTTTCCGAGATGGGGAGCAGGTAAGGGTTGACAGGCAGGCGGCCGTTGAATGATTCGATTTCATGAAAATGGCCGTTATGCAGATCGCTAAAACTCAATTTTTCTATTTTGCATGCCTTCTTCTTTCTGTTACCTGCATGAGCGCACATAGCCAGATGCTGAGCAAAGACAAGCCGGTAAAGTTCCTTGCCCTGGGGGATTCGTATACGATTGGTGAAAGTGTGGCGGAACTTCAACGCTGGCCCGCGCAGCTTACCCAGGCGCTGAAAGCAGACGGCTACACCTGCTACAATCCCGAAATTCTGGCCGTTACAGGATGGCGGACGGATGATCTGAAACATGCGCTTGCCGCGTCGTCGCTGCCAAAAGACTACAACCTCGTGTCTCTTCTCATCGGCGTAAACAACCAATACCAGGGAAAGAGCGCCGCCGACTATCAAACTGAATTTGAAGAGCTTCTTGACCTTGCCATCCAATACGCAGGCGGAGATTATTCGAAGGTGTTTGTCCTTTCGATCCCGGATTACAGGTTTACTCCTTTCGGTCAGGCGCAGCAAGCGAAGACGTCTGCCGAAATCGATGCGTTCAATGCAATCAACAGATCGGTTTCAAAAAAGAAAAACGTCACGTACATTGAGATCACGGACATTTCAAGGCTCGGGTTAAAGGATCCGGCGCTCGTCGCGGAAGATGGGCTTCATCCGTCCGGCAAGATGTATCGCCTGTGGGTAAACAGGATCCTGGAAACGATCCGGTAAGCGGTTCGTTTATAAAAGTTGTTTGCACTCCCGACAAGCGCGGCCGGCGCGTCGGCTATGAACCAGATGGCTGCCACATACCCCGTCAAGGGTTACGGCTCTCCAGCTTCACAACCTCGTCCTTCAGACAGATTTCAATCGGATCTCCCGACTCAAGCGTTGTCTCTGTTTTCTGCTTGCTCACTTTTATTTTAATTACCCTGCCTCTGAATTCCAGCCGGAACGAGTAGGATGTCCAGTGCTCAGGCAGGAAAGGATTGAACGAGAGCCTGCCATCTTTGATGCGCATGCCCCCAAAGCCCTTGGTGACGCTCAGCCACGTGCCGGCCATGCTTGTAATATGGCATCCGTCTTCGGTGTCGTTGTTGTAATCGTCGAGGTCGAGACGGGCTGTTCGTAAGTAGAATTCATAGGCTTTCTGTTTGTAGCCGAGTCGCGATGCCAGGATAACGTGCACACACGGCGAAAGCGACGACTCGTGAACGGTCATGGGCTCATAAAAATCAAAATTCTCCCTTAACGTCGTGAGACTGAAGTCGTCTTCAAAAAAATACAGGCCCTGCAGTACATCGGCCTGCTTGATAAAGCATGACCGCAGGATTCGATCCCACGACCATTTCTGGTTGATGGGCCTGTCCTCGGGTTTTAAGTCGGTGACCTTCATGAGCTCTTTGTCCAGGAATCCATCCTGCTGGAGGAACAAGCCGCGCTTCGTATCTTCAGGGAAATACATCTTCTCGATGATCTCCCGCCACCTGGAAGTCTCAGCTTCCTCGCTGAACCCGGCCTTTGCGACAATCTCATTAAAGTGCGACGCATTGTCTTTTTTTACAAAGTCAATGGCCTGGAGCGTATACTTCAGGGTCCATACGGCGATGGTGTTTGTATACCAGTTGTTATTGACGTTGTTCTCATATTCATTCGGCCCTGTCACACCCAGCATCACATATTTATTTTTGTGGCTCGACCAGTTCACCCGCTGGGTCCAGAACCGCGAAATGCCGATCAGCACCTCCAGTCCGTATTCGGTAAGATAATGTTCGTCGCCGGTATAGCGGATGTAATCGAATATCGCATAGGCTATTGCCCCGTTGCGGTGGATCTCTTCGAACGTGATCTCCCATTCGTTATGGGATTCCTCACCGTTCATGGTGACCATCGGATACAGGGCCGCTCCGTTTGTAAACCCGAGCTTCCCGGCGTTCTCAATGGCCTTGGCCAGATGCTTGTACCGGTAGATCAGCAGGTTTCGCGCCACCTTCTGTTCGGCCGTGCCGAGATAGAACGGGAGACAATAGGCTTCCGTGTCCCAATAGGTGCTGCCGCCGTATTTTTCGCCGGTAAATCCTTTCGGGCCGATGTTCAGGCGTTCATCTTCACCCGTGTACGTTTGCGTAAGCTGAAAAATGTTGAATCGGATGCCCTGCTGCGCAGCTACATCGCCTTCAATCGTGATATCGCATTCGCCCCATTTATGAGCCCAGACTTTTGCGTGCTCCTCAAATAGCGTTTCATACCCTTTTGACACGGCGCCATTCAGCACTTCATTGCAAGCTGCAACAAGCTGACCTTTCGGATGATTCTCCGACGACAAGACCGCGCCGTATTTGTAAATGACGGTCTCCTTCCCCTCTTTCACATCCATCTGCACGACGTTGCCGGCGTACTTTTCCCGCTTTTCAACATTGATCCTGTCAACGGGGGCTTTCTTCCCGTCTGTTTCGATCACATAATGGATGCCCGTGGTCACGTGAAAAAGCGTCTTCTTGGTTTGCGCTGTCACGATCGCACGCCCTTCGGTGGCTTCCTTGTAAACCTCTTCCCAGAATTTTTCGTCGTAATTCGCATCTTTATTTACAACGTCCGCATCAACGTATATGGAGAAGGTAGCCTTTGACGAAAAATTCAGGGGCGTAATGGCATACCGGATGGCGCCGACCTCGCCATTTGCCATGCTGCAGAATCTTCTGGATTCGATCCGGATCTTCTTCCCGTCCTGCAGGGTGGCGGCAAAGGTGCGCGAAAGCAGACCCGCCCGCATGTCTAGCACACGCCTGAAATCTTCTACCTTGCACCTGGCGATGTCGAGCTTCTGGTTGTCGATGCTTACGTGGATACCGATCCAGTTGGGGGCGTTCAATACCTTCGCGAAATACTCGGGATAACCGTTCTTCCACCACCCGACGCGCGTCTTGTCGGGATAATAGACCCCCGCAACATAACTGCCCCGCAACGTGTCGCCTGAATAATCCTCTTCAAAATTTGCGCGCTGCCCCATGCGTCCATTGCCGATGCTGAATATGCTCTCGGAAATTTTATTATAGTGGGGATCAAACCCCTCTTCAATGATCTGCCACTCATGGTGTTTGATGTAATTCTTCATGCCGAATGGGTAGTATGTCCTTTCAGTTTCAAATAATTCTTTAATGGCCGACCTTTTCCAGCTCGTGAATTGTGGATAGTCTCACGTCGGATGTCTTCGGAAAAACCATGTCTGCCCTGCCCAGCGTTTCACGCGACCCAATGCCGATACATTTCATTCCAGCGCGGAGGGCCGCCTCTACCCCGGCCTCCGCATCCTCTACCACCACGCAGTTCGCCGGCGCGACTCCAAGTTTTTCAGCGGTCATTAAAAAAATCTCGGGATGGGGTTTCGTGTGGACAATCATGCTGCCGTCGACAATGGCATCAAATTCATTTTGGATCTGCAGCAAGCGGACCACGGTTCGGGCATTGCGACTGCTCGATGCCAGGCCAACCCTGATACCATGCGCCCTCATGTCGTGGATCAGACTTATCACTCCGGGAAAAATTTCCTCCGGTTCCATCTGAAGCACGTATTCGTTAAACCATTTGTTCTTCTTGTCGGCCAGTATCTCCTTGTGCTCGTCGTTCAGTGAGATTCCCGCCCTTTCCAGAATGATCTCAAGCGACCGTGTCCTGCTGACGCCTTTCAGCTGCTCGTTTTCCTTTTCTGTAAGGTCATGCCCGAGCTCGTTTGCCAATCGCTTCCAGGCCAGGTAATGATAATGTGCCGTATCGACTATAACACCGTCCAGATCAAATATGCATCCTTTAATCACCGCAAACCGTTAAGTAAATAACTTCAAATAAATAGTAAACCCGAAGGAAAGCATAGCGACGGCCATCTATTTCGCATAGGTCTGCTTCATGATGCTGTCCGTCTCCGCGAGCGATTTAAAGACGCCAAAAGTCTTTCCCTGCGTCCGCAATGCTCCGAGGGTATTACCGTATTGCGCCGCGCGGACATAATCCTTTGGATCCTGCAGCAGTCCAAAGCCAAGTCCGCCGGCAAACGAATCCCCGCAGCCCGTGGTGTCAATGACGTGCTGCACGGGCACTGCAGGTACGAGAACTTCGTTCATTTTGCCGCCGGTTTTGTAAAATACCATGCAGCCCCTCGAGTCCATGGTCACGCAGAGACACTTCACCCCCTGTCCAAGGCAATGTGCCGCGAATGCGCGCATCTCTTCCGCGCTGATCTCTTTTTCAAAATCGGCGCTTTCATACTCTTTCTTGTACCAGGATGCGTGGGCCTCCTCCAGGTTCATTTTCAAGACATCGATGTAAGGCAGCCACTGATCGCGGTCAAGCCAGAATTTGCGCTGGCGTTCTCCTTTGAACAGACAGGCTGTGGTGGGTCCGTGAGCGTCAAAGATGATAACGCCTTTATTCTTGCCGTTCTTCTTTATGTATTGTAAGGTGTGCAGGGATATTTCATAATCGCTGATGGGAATAAAAATAAACACTTCGCAGTCCAGCAATTCCTTAAAATCCCTGGGAAGGATCGGGTCCATAAAACCGGTCTGACGCTCGATCCTGTTGTTCAGGTCGAGGAACCGAAGGCTGATGACGTCGCCCTGATCATTTTTAGAGGTGATATGATCCAGGTTGATGCCTTTGTATCCCTGAAAAACCTCCCGAACATTATCCAGGTCCGTCATTCTTACGTGTGACACCGGAATAATTTCGATCGAATCGCCCGCCATCGTAGACAACGCGATGACCGGATGAGCCACACAACCCCATTTCTGGATCAGGTCACCCTGATGCGTCACGATATGGTCGCGTGGAATGGGTCCGACGATGGCGATCTTCTTCATATCATAGGGGACTAGTGACTAAAAAGGCGGCTCCGAATACACCGGCGCTGTCGCCGAGAGATGGTTTTACGATCGGCGTCTCCAGGCTATTGTTGAAAATGAATTTCCTCACAGAATCGATCCCCCGGTCGTAGAGCAGGTCAATATTGCCGACGCCTCCGCCGATGACGATTACATCCGGGTCCAGTATGTTGATGATGACGCTCAGAGACAAACCAAAATATTCAACGAGCCGGATCATGGTGCGCTGTGCAGTTGGATCCACCTTGGATTCGGCAAGGGCCACGATGTCTTTCAAACTTTTCTTGTTTCCTGTTTCATTGAAATAAAAACGTTCCAATGC
>DASVOT010000550.1:0-6779 GCA_036383235.1 Chryseosolibacter sp. | reverse complement strand
AACAAACACAAACCATTGATCAGCAAACTGATGAACACTTACAAAAGCATCAGGAGCAAGTAGAGCGATTAATCACTATTCCTGGCGTTCAACAAAAAGCAGCGGCCTCTATTATCGCAGAAGTTGGAACTACCTTAGAATCGTTCCCCGATGAAAAGCATTTATCCTCATGGTCGGGCTTATGTCCTGGCCACGATGAAAGCGCGGGCAAAAAAAAAGTTCACGGCTCAGGCAAGGCAACTCCTACTTGAAAGCTATGCTTATTGAATGTGCCTGGTGTGCCATCCGGCAAAAAGATCATTACCTGCGAAGTAAATACTACAGTTTGGTTCCGCGCATGGGCAAGAAGAAAGCGCTGGCTGCGATAGCGCATAAAATGTTAGTGGCCGCTTATCACATTATCAAAGATAAAATGGAGTACAAGGAATTAGGCGCTCATTATCTCAATGCAGGAAAAGAAGACAAATTGTTAAAACACTATTTGAAGAAATTAGGACAGTTGGGATATAGTGCAGAGCTTCAACCTGCATAAAAATCAATCAGACTTTAAGGCAAAAAAATCGATTCTTACTGGTGATCCTATCCCATAATTGAAACTGGTTTTGCCTGCACAGAAGCACCTGTTATTGTTGCCTTAAGCACGGGGAAGAAAATTTATTATCCTTTAGCAGGCTTGCCTTATCGTCTGATTTACTACAACCAAATCCACATGCTGCATAGAACAGCCCAGTTTTGTATTATCTGACCTTCAAAGGTTTTTCGGAAGAAAAGAAAAATGCCCTATCTTTAACATGGTGCTAGTGGTCCAGCACGGACGTTCTTTAAAATGATGCCAGGGCTTTCCTTAGGGGCTTAAAAAAGGGGTGTAGATTATTACCCATTTGGGTTTACATTTAATTCTTACCAGAGAGAAAACTCCACTCCTCAAGATTACTTATACAACGGGATGGAAATCCAAGATGAATTAAACCTTGGTTGGTACGACTATATTGCTCGCCAGTACGATCCATCTATCGGAAGATTTACTTCAGTTGATCCAGCTGCTGATTTAATGCGGAGGCACTCGCCTTACAACTATGCATTTGATAATCCGATGAGATTCGTCGATTACGATGGCATGGTTCCTAGTGATACTGTAAAGAGACCGAATCAGACTGCACAGGTGGTCGTTCCGGTAGCCCCGCCTCCGATACTACCAGTTGTACCCGGCACCGGGGCGGCCGGTGGTGGTTCTGGCTGTTGGTTGTGTGATTTGCAGGAGGATCTTATTGGCATTCCTGGTCCGCATTCGTCAAATCAGGAAGAGCGAAGGAATGATGAGGAGAAAGAGCCGGCAAAGGAAGAGAATGAGTCAGACCAACCGGTAAAGACGGAAACTGAAGAGCAAGAAAACGTAGTTTATAGGGGTGGTAGTGCTGGTGCTCTAAATCTCACACCAAGAGAAAGGGATCAAGACGGCCTTTCAACATTTCGAACACACGAACAAGCAACTCAGGGACAGGGTGGAAAATCACAGGTGTTAGATGTGGAGAAGCTGAAGCAATTTGGTTTTGAAGTAATTGAGTCGCCTAATGGTCACGTGAGTATTAGACCACCTTCTCAAGAGGAACATCAAGATTGGATTAATTCTCGTAAAGATGTGGCCGCGGGCAAACGACAACAACATGTTAGAACCACTATGGTTCAAATGTCAATCAAAAGACAGCACTATACACCAGAAAGAAAGCGATGACAGACATTATTAAGGGGATCGAAAAAAGAATTGAAAAAGCCTTTAGGCTTATAGAAGCGCAAGTTCTGGCATTATTCTCAAAGGAGCAGCTGAGTATTGTTTTTACCAAAAACGATTTTATTCCGAATACTCTACTTTTTTGCTGCTTGGAATTTGAGATTAACGAGGCAACATCTGACGATTCTGGTCTTTCCCTCTCCTTTTCGATGCAACGTTATGATCCATCAAGTGATATAGACGAGGTTTCTGAACAATATATTTTTATTGTAGCTGACCTAACAACAAGTACAGGATCGATTATCGAAGATTCCGGAATAAAGAAAGTAGGGAACGATAATTTTGAAGAACTGGAAACAGTTATTGATGAAGTGTTACAATTTATTGAACGACAAAAGACGCCTATTATTGATCAGTTAAATATATACAAGATACGTGCAGAAGGATGAGTATAATCACTTTGCGACAAGATTTTTTTGAATGCTTGATTTAAGCAGGAAGGCATCAAGCATAGCATACACGTGAGACTTTTCTTCGGTAGAAAGTTTTTGAATATCCTGCAAACGTTTAACGGTAGCTTTATCGAAAGCTGAGTTGGTTCCTTCACCAACCAAGTAGTCCAACGACACGTCACAAGCATCGGCGATTTTTTTAGCGGCCTCGATGGAAGGCACTGCTTCGCCGCGTTCATACTTACCGATCATCTCCCTAGACACACCGCTCTTGCTGGCCAAATCTGTTTGAGACCAGTCCCTTTCCTTGCGGATATCCGCGATTCTTCTGCTAATGTTCATGTCTTAAAATCCCTTTTTACGGCCTAAAATCGATGTTATAGGCAAAATTAAGGCATTAAAAGACACAAAAGAAACTTATAGTTCTTTGTGAATTGGAACTATCGGTTAGATTTGTGTCTAATAGTTCCGGAAAAATATTTTTTTATGGCCGATCGAAAACTAAAGATCCATCCGAACTACAGGCAGTTAGCCTACAGCCAGAAGTTCGTTCCGGAATTACGCCTCTGTGGCCAGTGGCTTGAGCGCTCCGGCTTCCGAATCGGTGAGCAGGTGCAGGTCACCATCAAAGACCAGGAAATCATTATTAAACCAATGCAGTGATGGAAATATCCGAGATCAAAGCGGAGCTGACTATCGGCCAGGTACTCGATCACTACAAAGACACCTTCACTCCAGATCTATCCGCAGACCAATCATACACAGGTGCAGGATTCATTTGTAGTTCGTATACCTTGTTTGTGTGGGCTATTTTTGATCATATGGGCGTTACTTTACTAATAACTTGCCAATCCAATGAGTCTGCGCGAGAATAAAGAAAAAAAGAAACATGGAAGTGATACTGATTTACATAACTGCATTCCTGTTCGCACTTGCGATTTGAAGAAATTGTCAATTGTCAATTGCAACTGTCAATTGGTTCCGCGGCGCCCTTTATCCCCTCACCCGATACAAATGAACCCCGTAGGATGAAAACGCGTCCGTAAACCGGTGGTTTTTTATGCGGATGGTCCGGTTCTCGCCGATCACTTCGACTTTTTTGCCGTGCTTCACGGTGAAGGTCGCCGTTGTCGCGCCTTCGCGCATGCCGATGGCAAAAATGTAGCTGCTCTTTCCGTCTTCTTTCGTCAGGACATCCACCGGGATGGTAGGGTCGTCGCATTCGACTGTAGCGTAGCCGCTGGTGTCCGGACTGTTCAGCACCCGGGCCAGGGAAGTAACCTCCGCGTTGATCGCCTTTACTCCTCGGATCATTTCCGGATCGTGAAGCAGCGCCGCATCGTCGGTCTTGTCGCCGAAGGAATGACAAAAGTAGCCGATACCTTTCGCTCCGTGGATAAGCGCCATCCACACTTCCGACCGCACTTCCGCCGGCGTGGGCTTCCGTTCAGCCTTTGCCGAGATCTGCGTCGTTTCAATCCAGCACCACGCCGGCTTCCGGTAGCCGGTCCACGCCTGCAGGTTGTCGATCCCTTTTGCTACATACCACAGCTGCCCCCGCGCATCCGCTTCTCCTGAATTAACAGGATAGATGTCGAAGGAGACAATGTCGGCTCCTTTCAGATACCCGTTTTCCGAAACTTTATACATATCCGTTTTTCCCCGGCACGCTCCGCGCCCCACCCAGTTGGTATACGCAACCCCACGGCCGACATTGAGGTACACGGGCCTGGATGGATCGTTCTGTTTTATTTTTTCATAATCGGTGATGATGACTTCCGGGTCGCGGCATGGGTCCCATCCCTTTCCCGTCTTGCTTCTCTGCGCGTTGTCGGGCTCGTCACCGTGCATCCAGCCGTAGATCAACCCTTCCTGCAGATGCGCAAGCCCGAAATCGTTCTGGTGAGCGATCACTTTCATATCGGCTTTCCTAAGGTAGTCCAGGTTCTCCTCGTTGAGTCCACGGGGAATCCCCACGAAGAGGTTGATGCCGTTTTCCTTGTAGGCGGCCGCGTTGGCGGGGTTCTGGGCCCATACGGCGATGGGGAAGAAATCACTGGCCAGTCCGGGGTTGTCCTGCCCCTGAACCAACGCTGCGGCTATTGCTAAGACGGTGATCAAAAAACACTTTTTCATAAGCACTGGTTAATTAAAATTCAGAAAATTCGAGGAACGAATGCACTACAGGTCACCGGGCGCCGGCGGGCGTCTTCGGATTCGGGATCCACTTCCAGCTCCAGGAGTCACCTTCTTCCCAAACCCAGCGCATGGGATTCCCGGCCATCTCCTGCTGAGGAGCGTCGTTCCGGTGCGCTTTCCACATCGCGGTGACGAAAGGATCAAAAGTGGTGGTCTCCTGTTTCGGCCTGCCGTACTTTCCGCGCGCTTCCGCATAGGGATCGTCTTCGCGCATCCAGCGGTCGACATAATCGAAGAACGCGTCGTGGTTCCAGAGCCTGATGGCCTTCATGTGGCGCGCGGTCAACGCAGTGCCGACCCACGCCGCGGCATTACAACAGAGGCGATAGCTTTCTGTAGTCTTGTCCCACTTCTCCCACTGCTCTGGCGGCTTTTCCTCGTAAGTGGACCGCTTGCCGTGGTGCTGCACCATCCAGTAGAGAACATCTTGTCCGAACCACCCTTTTCCATAATACGTCTGGGTATCTTCCTGGAAGATGGCCGTCTCCGGAAGCTGACTGATTTCAGGCTGATCGAGCATGAGGCTGGCGAAAAGGATGGGCCACTTCCGGCCACTTGAATGACCGCCACCTTCGTTCCAGTAGCCGCCTGCGCGCGCGAGGCCGTAAAGGTCGATGCCGCGCTGGATCAACTCGATCGTGAGCTTCTCTTTCCTCTCTCTTGGCACGTCCAGGGAAACCATGAGGCTGGCAATGGAAATGATGCGCGCGTGCTCGCGTCCGTAATTCGGTCCGTTCTCATTGGGCACGAGTTGCTGCTGCGACCAGCTCATCAGGTGATCGATCCAGGGCCTTTGCAAATATCGCTCGAAGAGTTCCCATGACGGAACTTCGCCCGCCGGGGTGAGCCGCGGAAGGCGATCCCACCTGATCGCCTTCGCCGTGTATAAGGGTTTATCGGTGCCTGCATAAGGCGGACGGAAAGAATCCCCGGGTGGAATATCCTTCACGCAGGTCAGCACCGCGGCAGCCTTCATGACATTCTCCGATTGCTTTTCCGCATCCCACATGATCTCCTTCGGGAAGTTGTCGACCGGGAGGGTGTTGTTGCTGATGGAAGAGATGAGCGAAACATCGGGCTTCAGTTCCAGCGGGAACTTCACGGATTCCTTTGCGTCGTAACCCGCGGCGCGCGAATCATAACCGTGCCGCTGGCCAACTTTCAAGACGATCATCGAACCGTTGCGCATGGTGGTGTCCGCTTTGAGGCTCGTGTCTTTCCAGCGGTTTTCTTTGAATATCACTTTTTCATAGGGTACCGGTCCCGGGGCGGGAGTGACCCTGACGATCGTCGCCGGTCCCTGCACCCACCAGTCGCCGGTAATGAAACTGCCCGTGCGATACGGTTTGTCGAACGTCCAGGTGATGCCGTACTGGCTCACTTCCGTCCGGTATTCCGCGTCGGCCGCCTGATGGGTCTGGTGCGTCTGGTGGCAGCCGGCTGCCATTGTCAACAGGCAGGCGGTCACAAAACGCGTAGCCTTGTTCGTTAGGTAATTCATCTTCGGAGTTTGGATGTTGATTTAAAAAATATTCATCTTCTATTTCACCGGTGTCCGCGTTTGAAGGGTTACCGGACCCAGTAAACCGGACTCCAGCAAAGGCACCTCCGACCAGCGAAGGGTTTCCTGCCGCGTGATGTTGGTCTTCGTGAGTTTCTCACCCGTGATCGCATCGCCGGTAAGCCGGTTGGACCACGTGTTCGATATCTCCACCTTCAGATCATTCTGTCCGGCGTTCACGACGTCCGTGATATCGAACTCGTAAGGCTTGGCCCACGCAATGCCCAGGTGTTTGCCGTTCAGCCAGACATCGCCGACTTTTTGAAGATCACCGAGGTTGAGATAGAGTCTCTTCCCGGAGGACGGTGCAGGGCCTTCAAGCGCGAATGTTTTCCTGTACGTGGCGGTGCCCGAAAAATACCGGATGCCGGGATCCTGCGACTGGGTCCAGGAGATGAGGGCCGGAAATTTCTCGGACGGCGGCGCTCCCCATCCTTCCGGGAAGGTGACATCCCACGCCCCCGCGATCGTTTGAACGGGGATTTTATTTTCAAGGGTTTCAGATCCCGCGCTGCCCTTTAGTTGAAAGGTGCCTTCTTCCAGGAAAAAGATCCCCTTTCCGGTGTAGGCCATCAGGGGCGGGCGCTGGTTCCTGGAAGATACGGATGTAAAGTTCGCTGTCTCGGGTCCTGCCCGGAATACGACCAGCGCCGAGCCATAGGGAGCTAACGTAATGGGTATACGCACGTGACGCCCGTCCTGGCTGTAAACGGGGACCGCGATCACTTCACCTGTCGCGGCATCCCATATTTCGGGATTTTTTCCCTGCTGGCGGAAGCCGAGCTCCCGGGTGACCCAGTCTGAGCCCGTGTTCCGGACCAGGTAGAAATCAAGGTCA
>DASVOT010000549.1:0-2496 GCA_036383235.1 Chryseosolibacter sp. | reverse complement strand
AACCCGGAAAGCCCTCGCACGTTGGCCCCCGTGAGCGCGACGACGACTCCTCCGCGCGGATTGACCCTCAATGAAAGCACTGGACGCGAGAGAAGCCGCGACAGCCTCCGCCGCCCAATGACCGCCACCTCCCTTCGCCACCGTTGAATGAGGGAGCCAAGGGCTGAATACAGCCTCGAAGAGGAAAATTCTTTTTTTACCAGTGGGTGCAGACTCCTTGCCCGCGCCGGGTTTAATTCCGATGCTGCGAGGCGTTCGACTGCCGCAGGGTCGCTGACGAGCAGGCGCAGGGCTTGCTCAATCTCTTCGGGCCCTGTCCGCTCCTTCAACCAATTATATTGAGTGATAACTTTTCTGCTTAGGCTTCTTTCTTTTCCCATCCACATTCGAAGGAAATCCCGGTGCCGGAGCTTGAGGGTCTCGGAGATGAACAGCAGCACGAGCTCATGCGCCGGGTGAATGCAGTACAAGCCGTAGTCTTCGTTGAACATACGCGCCTGGAGGATCTGACAAGCCAGCCTTGGCCGGTACGGCTTCAGGTAAGGCTCGCCCATGGCCAGCGCAAAGTGTGCGTGAAGGTGAATGACCTTCCCCGATGCTTCGTCGAGCGCGAGAAAGTCGATGACGTCCCTGAAGCGTTTTTCCTTTATGGCGAGGAATTCCTTGAACCCCAGTTCCTGAAGAACGGATCGCAGCTCGCCTTTCTGATTTTCGTCGAAGAGAACATCCACATCAGATTGTCCCGACACGGAAAGGATGAGGTGCTCGTCATTACCTTTCAGGCTGCAGTACAAAATGCCGTTCTCGTTCAGGGCGCTGAACAGGGCAGCGATGCTGCTGAGTGCGGGTTTTCTGTGGATGACCAATTGTGGCATGAGTCGGGTAGTCTTTGGTTTTAGATTCAGGCGAAAACATTGAAGCGGCATGGGCGGATCGGGTTCCATGCTCACAGTGTGTTCCATATTTCTTTCTTGACCGTGTAGAGCACATCTTCCAGAGGTTTTGCCGCATCCACGGTTACCGTCCTGCCAGGGCTTTTGAACCGGAGCTTGCGGATGCCATCTATTTTGGCCCTGAGCTCCTCGATGGCGGTTTCGCCCGGCTTTCTCCTTTCAACGACATCGGCGTCAGCCACGAGTTTGATGATAATATCCGGCGGCGAATTTTCCGCTGCGGCATAGATCCTGGCTTCATATCGTGCGATTGCCCGAAGGATGGAACTCTGCGCGTTGTGGAAGGCGTGCAGCAGCGGGCCATCATTGTACCCCATGATCTGGTTTTGCGGATAACGATCGCAGATCACCAGCGCCCCTTTTTTCCGGGCAAGGTGCATACGCCTCAGGTTTTGTCGCTTTTCGTGGGCGACAAGAAGGGCCTGCACACATTTATAGACTAACCGGAGACCGCCACCCCTGCGGGCGGCGCTGGCCGATGCGGCGAATTCCCTGTTTTTATTTTTGCGATTCCGTTTCCCCCTCAGCGATTGAAGTATCGTCCGCATCCAGGAAGCCTTGCCGTCACCTCTGCCGAAATATATTTTATATACATCCAGCTTTTCGCCGAAGGTCGTCATCAGGTTTTCAGTGACAGTGGATTTTCCCGATCCATCCGCGCCGACGACAGCTACGACAACGCCCCCACGCGGATTGACTCGTTTGAAGGGCATTGGCCGGTCAAGGATCATAGCGCAATAGCGCGAAAGTGCGAGGGTCATCTCCCTGCGCCATCGCAGCACGAGTCCGGTCAAAGGAGAATAAAGCCTCGTGATCCCGTGTCCATTTTTAATTGCCGATGCCAGCCTGGCAAATGCACGGGTGTTGAATTCAGCCGTAACAAAAGGAAGGATTTCGGCTTGTTCTGCAAAAACGGTTGTAATGGCGTTGCGGATCTCTTCCTGGGATGATCGGATCTTCAGCCATTGATATTCGCGCATTACGAACGGGTTGGGGTGGGGGCGGTTCCCGAATGCGGACCGCAGTGTATCGCGGTGTCTCAGCCTGAGTGCTTCCCGGATGTACAGGAGTACGAGCTCGAAGGCAGGCTGTATACAGTATATCCCGAACTCCTCATTGTATATTCTGGAGCTTAGGATCCGTTCTTCGATGGGGTAGTTGAACTGAAATCCTTTCAGGCAGGGCTCGCCCATCGTAAGGCGGTAGTGGGTGTGGAGGTGAATGATCTTTCCCGAGCCAGGATCCAGTGCGAGGAAATCGATGATATCCCTGTACTGCTTTTCCTTGACGGCAGTAAACTTCTTGAATCCAAGCTCTTTCAGTATGAGCTCAAGACGGTCTCTTTCGTCTTCTCGGAAGAGGACGTCGAGGTCGGTGTCGCCGCGCATACTTGCGGCCAGGTGTTCGTTGCTCTTCCAGTGACAGTACTCCACTTCATATTCATGAAGGGTTTCGAACAGGCTCGCGATCTTGCGCAGCCTTTCGGCGGGTTTGGTGGCGAAGTCAAGCATTTTTCGGGAACAGGTTTCGAATCCGGCGATCG
>DASVOT010000548.1:0-2218 GCA_036383235.1 Chryseosolibacter sp. | reverse complement strand
CGGGATCATTTTAAAATTTCGCTCGATGGCAAGGCGCAAAAGACAAAGTACCTGGGCCACGAACGCGAAGGCGATGCGTTTATTTTTTATATAGAAGTGCCCAACGTCAACGGGTGGAAAACAATTTCCGTTGAAAACGATATTATCATGTCTGTTTACAGCGATCAATCCAACCTCGTGCACGTCTACGTTGACGAGCAGGTGAAAAGTTTACGGCTTACTAAAAATACTCCCGCTGATAAACTTACGTTTGAGAATCAGTAGATCTTTACATTTCCAAAGCCAGGAATCCAAAAGGCCAGCTGACGGACCCATCCACGGTCTCCCGGCGATACCGGGCGGCCAGACATTTTGGCCTTGACTTAAAACCCTGTTTATTTGCCTCATGAAGAATCTCACCTTGTTCCTTCTCCTCTTCCTGCTGTGGAATTGCCGGGGAGATGAGAACGAAGAATGCGTTTTTAGCCCTGACGTTTCAGCGGCCGGCATTCCGCTCACCTTTGAGCATTTCGAGGATTCGCTCGTCAACATCCAATCCAAAAAAGAGCTGGTCGGATTTCTCACCCGTCATCCGTTGATGCGCGATCAGATGCTGAGCCGTGCCCAATATCCGGACGATTCCATATTTATTAACGAGATCTTCAAAAGATTTTCAAACCCGGCGATTGACACGCTTCTGGCAGAAACGAAACGCGTATTTGGTGACGGCTCTTCACTCGAGGCGAGTTTTCGGGAGGCCTTTGCCAACCTGAAATATTACTATCCCGATTTTGTTCCCCCGAAAATCAGGACGCTCATTACCGGCCTTGACACCGACCTTTTTGTCAGCGATTCGCTCATCCTGGTAAGCCTCGATTTCTTCCTCGGCCCGGACGCCAAATACCGGCCTAAGACCTACGACTACCTCCTGCGCCGGTACGACCCCGATGATATCGTCACTTCCTGCCTGCTTATTTACGGGATTGGAAACCGCTTTAACAACACGGACATTAAAGACCGGACCGTTCTGGCCGACATGGTCGCCTACGGGAAATCCTTCTATTTCGCCAAGCACATGCTGCCCTGCGTTCCTGACAGTGTGTTCATCTGGTACACGGCGGAAGAAATCCGCGGCGCCAGGCAAAACGAAGACCTGATATGGGCGCGCCTTATTCAGGACAAAGTCCTTTTTTCTACCAGCATGATCGACAAGAAAAATTATCTCGGCGACCGGCCCGTCACCACTCAGGTAGGCGAAAAATGTCCGGGGCGCATCGGGCAGTGGGTCGGCTGGCAGATCGTCAAAGAATACATGAACAGCCATCCGCAAACCACCCTCCCAGAGCTGATGAAAATGGACAACGCTCAAGCGCTCTTCAAGAACTCAAATTACAAACCGCAAAACCGGTAGACGCCCTGGCGGCAAAAGAGCACAGGCGCATTCCGATTACAAACACTATATTTGCCCCTTCAAAAAATTCACCTATGCGAAAAAAAATAGTAGCCGGAAACTGGAAAATGAACAAGACCTTTGAAGAAGCAGGCATTCTTGTCTCTGAACTGATGGGTATGGTGGCCGATGAGGTCAGCACAAACGTCAGGGTGGTGTTGTGCGTGCCATTCCCCTATTTAACGGCCATTAAAGGGCAGCTGGGCAAAAATTCGCGCATCGAAGTGGGCGCACAAAACTGCAGTGAGCATGAAGCGGGCGCCTATACCGGCGAAGTTTCCGCCGCCATGCTCCGATCGATAGGAATTCCCTATGTGATCCTCGGGCACAGCGAACGCCGGCAGTATTTTGGGGAAGACGGAAAACTGCTCGCCCGCAAAATCGATATCGCCTTAAAGTATGGACTGACACCCATCTTCTGCTGTGGCGAGCCACTCGACGTGCGCGAAAGGAACGAACATGAAAAACTTGTGAAGCAGCAGGTGACCGAAGCTCTTTTTCATTTGGACGGCGCCGCTATGGAAAAAGTCGTCATCGCCTATGAGCCGGTCTGGGCCATTGGAACAGGAAGGACCGCCACCGCACAGCAGGCGCAGGAAATGCATGCGGTGATCCGCAAACATCTAGCTTCCAAGTTCCAACAACCGGTGGCCGACAACGTCTCCATTTTATATGGGGGAAGCGTAAACGCCGCAAATGCCAAAGAGCTCTTCAGCTGCGCGGACGTCGATGGCGGCCTGGTGGGGGGCGCCTCCCTTAAGTCACGCGAATTCACCGAGATCATAAAAT
>DASVOT010000547.1:0-1874 GCA_036383235.1 Chryseosolibacter sp. | reverse complement strand
GCCATCCACCACATAGAGCGGTTCGTTTCCCGCCAGCACCGAAGTGGCGCCCCGTACCCGCACTGAAATGTCAGCGCCGGGTTTGCCGGACGGCTGGGTGACCTGTACGCCGGCAGCTTTTCCCTGCAGCGCTTCCGCCGCGGAAACCATTGGCCGGTCTTCGATCGCCTTCTGGTCAACAGTCACTACAGCGGTCGTGATGTCTTTGCGCTTCTGCACGCCATAGCCAACGACTACAACCTGCTCCAGCGTGGTGACATCTTCTTCCAGCGTCACGTCGATTACCGAACGGCCTCCGATCGGTATCTCCTGTCCTTTATAGCCGATGAACGAAAATACCAGCGTGCCGTCGGCGGCCTCGATCCGGTAATTTCCATCTACATCGGTAATCGTTCCGATGGTAGACCCTTTCAGGACCACGTTCACTCCGGGCAGACTTTCACCACTGGTCGTGGTCACCTTGCCCGTCACCGCCGCAACTTGTGCCCAGCCCGGAACCGAGCCGCACAGCAGCAAAACCGTCATCATTCGGAAAATCATTTTCATAGAATTAATTGTTTTCTCAACCGCTCAAAAATGCAAACGATGCAAATAAAACACAACTTAACATACTGAGTCAAAGAGACTTACAAGTCTTGATACGCTTCAGGCACAAGTTGTTCCGGGCTGATCCTCAGGGGTTAGCCCCACGGCAGGGCAGATGAACTGATACGCCAGAATTTGGCGCAATCGGTTTCGGGTTGGATTTGTAAAATCATGGCTGTCAATCCTTTATCAAACAAAAAAAAAGACAGGTCGATAAAAATTTTTTTTTCAGCAGAGGGAAAACGGTTTTTCCGGCCGGGGAAACGCATTTCTTAACTCAAGGCTTCCTCCATCAAAAGGATGGAATCCCATCCTTCATGCCTGACGGCGCCATTTTTCTGTTTCTCTCTCATGGCTTTCCTGATCTTTGAGCTGTATGCCCAACAGGTACTCTGGCGGATATGCAAGGTCGCCGAGAGCTTGTGTGACGAAATATTTCCCTTCGACGCGTATACGAGGAAAATCATATAGAACGCTTTGTTAATGGGCAAACGCGTATTCTGCAAGAGCGTATATGCCGTGATCGATTCATCGTAGCCACACTTGGTGCACCTCCTGCTATAAGGGGTCCTGCCCTGGCTGAAATGGGGATGACCGCATTTCGCGCAAGCGTAGCCGGCGTGCCATTTTATCTCCGCCAGGAACTTGAGACAGCTGTCATCGTCAGGGTACATCGCACTGAACTCTTCGAAGTCAACATCCCTGGAAAGAATCCGTGCCTCCGTTACCACCTCCACATCGTGCTTCAATTGCAGATTGTCCTGGGCCAATAGCGCATTCATTGCCACGATCTCGCCGGCCTGACGGGCGAGTTGTTGATTGGCTTCCGCAAGCTGGCGATTCTGTTGCTGGATCAGCTCCGATTTTTCAACCAGCTCCCTCGTCTTGATGCTCACCTGTTGTTCCAACTGCTGGTTGAGTGAGTCTTTCAACACCTGATTGATGTGCAGTTGTTCAATAATCTTTTCCTGCGCTTTTTCTTTTTCCAGGCGTATCACCCGGATCTTGTCGCTGTTCGCAAACGAGAGAAACATCATTTCCATGATAAATCCAAAGCCCAGGCTATAATGCGTCAGGCTGCCCAGGGGCAGCCAATTGATATCCAGGTATTGGATCAGTTTGATGATGATGCCGAAGAACAGGAACGTGTAACCCACGACGATAAAACGGGCAGGCCGATAGCCTTTGCGGAAACAATGGATGGCGGCATAGAAAGCGGCGCCGAGCGGGATGACCTCAATGAAACGGAACCGGAACCATTCGGTGGCAACGGTCAGGCTCACAAGGAG
>DASVOT010000546.1:0-1848 GCA_036383235.1 Chryseosolibacter sp. | reverse complement strand
GGAGCGGTTTATCTCCGTTGAAGACTTTCACGGCGGCGATCTTTTCAATGACTTCCAGACCCTCGACAACCTCTCCAAACGTGGTATACTGCTGGTCCAGCGACATGTATCCGCCCGCGGTCATATAGACCTGCTTTTGGTCTTCAGTTAATGCCAGGCCCAGGTTCTCCATTTCATCCCGTACCTGGTAATCGGCGTATTTTGAACCGTGGACGATGAAGAATTCTGTGGAAGAGGACTCAAGCCCCGGATTGTTCTCATCCGAGCGCGCCATGGACAACGCTCCTTTCTTATGGATGAGTTTTTTATTGAATTCTGCAGGGATGGTGTAATTCAACTCCTTTGGATAGATGCCGGCCTGGATCATAAACTGGTAAACGATCCGGTAAAAGGAGGCATCGTCGTACACACCCTCCTTGATATTCTTGATGAAATTTGCCCGGTGCAAGGGCGTTTCATCATAAAGGCGTATGCGCATATTCCCATACGAGGTTTCTATGAGCACTTCCTTTTCGGGATTGGATTCGCCGTAGCTGGTCAGTTGGTCCCTGACTCTGGCCTGATCGATTTCTGTCGCCTTTCTGTTCTCACAGGAAAACAGGGTTGCAAGGAGCAGAAAAAACAGGCGTGAAGTTTTCATGACATGGCTTTAAGCGCCGTAAATTAATAGTTTTGGCCCAGCGGGCAAACCGGCCCCGGTAGCCCGAGACCCGAATTAAAGCTCGTACACTGCCTTTCCTGACGAGCCGGTCATGATCCTCGGGGGCGAATCGCACCGCACGGCGACGAATCGACGGCCCTAATGGCGCCGGGCACGAAAAGTTAAGGGATGTATGGGTGGGACAGGATCGGATAATCCAACCCCGAATGCGCTGCGAAAGGCGTGTGTGCCGGTGGATTTCGCTGGTGTTGGCTGACGTAAGTTCCTGTGACAAAAGGAGTTGTATAAGATCGATTCCATAAATATTTTTGATGGTGAAACAGAGGGGTAAATGATCGTCCATGATAGTGCTAAACGTTGATGATGATAAGGATGACAGCGCATTGTTCTGCGAAGCCATGAAGGAGGCGGCACCCGGGTATACATGCCTGGTGGCAGACAGCGCCGCATCCGCGTTTGAAATACTTTCGGACCGCGAAAAAATTCCGGACTACATTTTCCTTGATATCAACATGCCCAGGATGAATGGTATGGAGTGTCTCAGGCTCATTAAGAACAACAACGCCCTGAACCACATCAAGGTGATTATGTACTCAACCGCTGCCGATCCTGCGGATCTGAAGGAGTTCAAGAAGCTGGGTGCATTGTTCCTCCCCAAGACGAATCGCTATCACACGCTTGTCAAGAACCTGGCAGAGATCCTTAACTAGCGCCGGCGAACGGACCGGCGTGCTTATGAGAGCTCGTACCGGATCGCCTTCAGGTGTTTATTCAGGTCCTGCCAGGAAGCGAAGGAAACGCGCATGACCTTCCCCGTCACGGGATGATGGTATATCTCCACGTAGCGCATTTTAAGGTGGTATAATTTTACGGAAGCGCCGTAGAAATCGGTGGTAAGGAGGTGTTGTCCTTTTTTCAGGATGAGCTTGGCCCTCTCCCGGAGATCCAGGTACTGGAAATCTTCATTCATACAGGTTTAGGTTATCACCTCAAATATAAACAATCGGACGCTTTACCGGGGTGAAGGGCAATTGAGCAATTGATCAACGGTCAATTGCTCAATTAGTTTTAGCAATGACCGAGAGAGCGGAGTAAGAAATTGACAAGGGGCAGTTGACAATTGACAAACCTGAAAGGTACTTGTTTGCGAAAAACGACCAAAATCAAAACCGTTGGTGTCTAACCAC
>DASVOT010000545.1:0-2739 GCA_036383235.1 Chryseosolibacter sp. | reverse complement strand
CTTAACATTGAACAGGATAACTACATGTGGTACCTGCGGGATTACCTCGTGCTGCCCGATGTCAGGCTTGCCAAGCTTCAGCAAAGCGCCGACGGCAGGGCGAAGGCGGTGGCGGAGAAAAAGAAGGCCAAAAAGGAAAAGAAGGGACTGAAAGGCTTCTTCAAAAACCTTTTCAGGAAGAAGAAGGACGCAACCGACTCTGCAGCGACACCACCTCCACCTAAAGAAGAATTTGATTTCATTGATGCGGACACCATCAGCCAGGTCACACCACCTGCCAATAACGAGGAAGCAAAAAAGGGATTCTTCGCACCTGGCAAGGCACCTGCTGATCAGCAGGCGACAGGTCCCGCAGCAACGAATCCGACTGACGAGAAGAAGAAAAAATCTCAGAAAGGCGATGCCGATAAGAAGCGGGATGACGGGTTCTGATTTAGCTGTTGGCTTTTGGCGGTTGGCTTCTGGCCAGGGGCAACCCGCTGCTAATCAAACAGCGTCAGGTTTCCAAACTGGTCCGACGGAGGCGTGGGGATGATGAGCGAGGGCACGTCAATATCCTTCTGACTGATGCGCGGAGACACGGGGTAGTAATTCATTTCGGCCGTGTCAGCCGAAGATATAATCCGGGTCAGCTGTTCCTCGTCCGCATTCCTGTCAAGCCAGATTTTTTCGGTCTGCAGGTTCAGGATGACGGGCATGCGTTCCTGTATGGGGGAGACCACGCTGTCAGCGGGCGTGGTGATGATGGCGAACGTTTGTATCTGATTGCCGTCGGTATCTTCAAACTCTTCCCAGAGGGCGGCGAAGGATAACAGCGACTGAGTTTTAAAGACAAAACGGTAGGGGATGGTCGTTTTCTTTCCCACTTTTTTCCAGCCGTAAAATCCATCCGCGGGAACGATACCCCGGTGGCTGCGCAGCGTCCGGATCAGGCTGGGTCTTTCCGGAAAATCTTCTGCGCGGATATTAACAAGCTTCTCGCTGACGTTTTTGTTTTTGGCCCACCCGGGAGCGGTTCCCCAGTAGAACGTCGAAAGTCCCTCCGGCGCGGAGCTGGTGATCACCGGAAGCGATTGTGTGGGAGAGGCATTGTAATGCGCCTGGTAAAAATCCGGCACGTCCACTGAAAAACGTTCAGAGACCTGTTTTGCGGAAGCCGTAATGCTGTAGTGGTCAATCATTTCATCGCTCGTAACATGCGAAGGCGTGCGCGCCGGGCCGTCGGTGCCACCCTTCTGCGGATTCACGGGTAAAAATCGGAGAAAAATTCCAAAGCGCGCTGCTCTGACCAATATAATCCATTTTTATTGAATTGTGTAAAACCGACATGGCCACCGCGGTTAAGAATCTGCAGTTTTACAAAAGGATGATCCTGCAGGCGGGTGGAGGGAAAGCATTCCTCGCTTAAGAAGGGGTCGTTCCGTGTGTTGATGACAAGCGTCGGTGTCCGGATGCTGTCGACAAAACGGATGGAGCTGCACCTTTCGTAGTAGTCTGCCGCGTCGCGGAAGCCATGAAGGGGAGCGGTGTACCGGTCATCGAACTCGGCCAGGGTTTTGATTTGCCTCAGCGCGGATGTATCCAGCTCACGACGGAAACGGGCCTTAAGAATGATCTTCGCCTTCAGGCTTCTCAAGAATCGGTTGGAATAGATCCGGTTGGAGGGGAGTGAGATTCTTTCGCAGCTTGATTCCAGGTGGAGGGGAACGGAGAAGACCACGGCCTTTTTTATCGATTCGTGCGCGGCGCCCTCGCCCAGGTATTTCAGGGTGATATTTCCGCCGAGGCTGAACCCGACGAGGTAGACCTCCTGGTAGCCCCGGTTGTGAACCGCATGCCGGACGACGGTGTCCAGGTCGTCTGTTGCGCCGCTGTGATAGAAACGGAGTTGCCGGTTCATTTCATCGCTGCATCCGCGGTAGTTCCAGGCCAGCACATCGAACCCGTTTTGGAAGAGGGCCCTGGCCATGCCCCTGACATAGGGCCGGCCCGTGTTGCCCTCCAGGCCGTGGGAGATGACGGCAACTTTTGAGGCGCTTTTCCGAAGCCAGTCGAGGTCCAGGAAGTCGTCATCGGGTGTGGCGATCCTTTCGCGCGTATAGGGAAAGGGTGGTATGCGCCTGAGGAGCGCCGGATAAATGGTTTCCAGGTGCGCCCCGAAAAGAAAAAAAGGCGGCACGTAGTCGGCCGGCGTTTTCTTTGAATCTGGCCGCGGCTCGTTCTCTTTCAATGGGATTTTCCCGCGACAATTTTCAGATGGCCCAGGTGATGGTCTCCATGCCAGGCGTACATCGCAAGAACGCGGTCCAGCCGGTTCAGCTTTTTTGTTTCCGGATGGAGGTATTCCCTCCGGAAGTCCGCCTCGGTCAGTTGCGTGAGGAGCGCCGTCCATTTGACATGAAGCGCTTTCAGCAGGTCCAGCGACAGCCGGGGATCGAGGCTTGCATCCGGTGTTTCAGCCCACCGCTTTTCATCGTAGGCCTTGATGAGGGGAGTATCTTCTGTCAGCGCCCATTTGAAGCGAATGTAGGCGTTCATGTGACTGTCGGGGAGATGATGCAGCACCTGCCGGGCGGTCCACCCGTCCTCGCGGTAGCGGGTATTATAATCTTGCAGTGCAAAATCCTTCACAAGGGCTTCAATTCTGGACGGGAGAGACGCGATCCGTGCGATATGCTGATCAAGCTGCTGCCGGGAATAGCTGTCCTGCGGTGCGAATTTTCCGATCGGATATTTTAG
>DASVOT010000544.1:0-9474 GCA_036383235.1 Chryseosolibacter sp. | reverse complement strand
CGAAGGTCGTGGGAAAATTGGCGGAGCTCGTCGTGCCCAGCACAATCAGGTCGCCGTCCGGGTTCATGATCAGGCTGTGCGGCGACTCGGAGTCGCTTCCTCCAAGGTAGGTTGCGAACAAAAGGTGGGTGCCGAGTGAATCGTACTTAAGAATGCCGATATCGTAAAGGCCGCCGGAGGTGGTCTGAAAGGCTCCCGCCGTCGCCGGAAATTTTCCTCCTTTGCTCTCATTGGTGACACCGGCTGAGTACAGGTCACCGTGCTCGCCGGGTGTCGCCGTGCTCCCCCAATTGTCGGCCGTGGACCCGGAGTACGTGGAGAAAATCAGCAGCGGGTCGATCACCAACTCATAGCAGGGATCAAACCCGTCAGGAAAAGAAAAAGAAACCAGGTGCCCGTCAAGGCGGTAATCGCACGCAATTCCCATTTTCTTTCCGCCGATCACCTGATAAGCGAACGGCCGTCGTTCAACGACATCCGCCAGCGGCGTTCTAATCGTCAGGTTCCCGTTCGCAAGGGATATCTGGTCCGCGCCAGCATAAGAAATACTTATCGCCGAAGGGTCGCTGCCAGGGGCAACCACCCAATCGTACTTAACGTTTTCGCCCGCAGCGTAAACCTTTAGATCCACGCCGGGATAGACCGATTCATAAACCATCCCCTCGTACGCGTAAGCCTCCGATGCCCAATGGGCGGGATCATTTCCAAGGTAATAATTGTAGTAAGCAGTCGATCGGCCGAAAGGATGCGGTGTCGTTGTCTTGTTCGCTCCGGGAAAGCTCACAAACACAGCGTGGCCGTCCACATGATCGGGTTGTTCGTCTTCTGCATGGCGAAGGTGAGACTGGTCATGGAGCTCCTGCAGCTTGTCATAGTCGAGAAAAACATATTTGAAGCTTGCGGGGCCGACCACCATGTTTCCACCCGGTATCCCGGAGACATAATCGATATCGTCCGGCCACTGATTTTTATTTTCGATAAATGCTACCGGGTGTTGGGCTTGCGCTGTCAAGCCATTCGCAGCCACCAGGCAAAAGAGGAATATCCGCACCAGATTCCCGGAAGAGTCGCACATAATCGTTCCTTTTCGTAATGGCTCCGAACAGCAATTTACGGAAATAATCCTGCATCCCGCAACGCGCACCGGGTGCGAAAACACGGGGATGCGGTCCGCACGGCGATTCAGAAATCAATGGCCATCACCCTTCCCTTCTCAGGACCTGCAGAGGCGGTGTGCGTATGACCTCGCGGGAGTTGAACCATCCGATCGCCACGGTGAGAATAATAACTCCAAGGCTAATGACCAGGAGCTCCACCCAGTCGAACGCGAACGTGATCTCAAAGAAAAATTTTGTCAGGGCCCAGCCGCCGCCGAGCGAGAGCACCATCCCGGTGAGCGCGGAAAACAATCCGAGGTAGGCGTATTCGATGAGGGTGATGCTGGTGATCTGCCGCGTTCTGGCGCCGATGGTGCGCAGCAACACATTTTCCTTCATGCGCACGAACTTGCTGTTGATCACCGCGCCGGCAAGCACGATAAGCCCGGTGGCGATGCTGAAGAGGGCGAGGAACCGGATGATCAAGCCGAGCTTGTCGAAGAGTTCGTTCACCGTGGTCAGGATCAGCCTCAGGTCGAGCAGGGAGACGTTCGGAAATTGCATCACCAGGTCCTGCTGGAACTTGTTCGCCTGCGCGGGCCCCTCCACGCGGGTGGAGGTCACATAGATCTGCGGCGCGTTCTCCAGGACTCCCTGAGGAAAAACGAAGATGAAGTTCGGCGGATCTTTGGGCCAGTCTACTTCTCTCACGCCGCCGATGAAAGCTTTCACAGGCACACCCTGAACATCGAAGACCAGTGAATCGCCGATCTTCGCGTCGAGGTTGTCGAGCATACCGTCGGAGATGGTCACCCACACGGAATCGCGGCTGTGCTTTTTCATCTGCAGGTTGCCCTGGATCAGCTTCTCCGAATGATGCAGGCTGTCGCGGTAGGTGACCCGGTATTCGCGGGTGATGGCCCACCGCGCTACTTTGTCGTTGTGGTCTTTCTGCAGCTCTTCCGCCGGCCTGCCGTTCAGCTCGCTGATCCTGCAGGTGACGATGGGAACAACCTGGTGGATCTTCAGGCCATTCTCTTTCATCAACCGGATCACGCCTTCCCGCTGCGAGGGTTGTATGTCGAAGAGAATGGTATTCGATTGACTCTCCCGTCCGGTAAACTCGACCTGGCTGAGCATGCTCTGCTCGACAATGTTGAGCGTGGAGATGATGAATGCGCCGAGACCGATGGTGACCATCAGCACCCGCGTCTGGTTGTTGGGGCGGAAGAGGCCGGACAACGAATGCCGCCACACAAATCCCGCGCCGTGCGGGAAGAATTTTCTCACCAGGAACAGCAGGATGGCTGCGACCAGTGTCAGCAACGCCAGCGCTATACCAAGCCCCAGGAAAAACATCGATCCGGTGAACAGGCTTCGCGCCTGTATGGACGCAAAGGCAATGGGAAAAATGATGATCAGGATGAGCGTGACGATCCTGGTTTTGGAAAAGATCCTTTCCCCTGTGTAATCCGTTCTCAGCACCGAAAGCGGAGGCACGAACCTTACCGACACGAGGGGAAGCATGGAAAAAAGTACTGACACGACGGCGCCTACCGAAAGGCCAAGCACGAGCGACTTCCACGAGATGGCGAATCCCATTTGAAAAGGAATGAGGTCCCGGATAAAATGGGGAATCACCTGCTGAATTCCGATGCCGAGAAACGATCCGATCATGCTTCCGGTAATTCCGAGGATGAAGATCTGGATGAAGAAAATATTGAATGCCTGCCATCCGCTGGAGCCCACGCACCTCAGCACTGCTACTTCCTCGCGTTTTTCCCTGGCGTAAATATGAACGGAGCTTGCCACGCCCATGCATCCCAGTATGAGGGCTACAAATGCCAGTAGGGAAAAGAACTGGTAGATGGAGCTGAATCCGCGGCCCAGGCCCTCTTTCCTGCGCTCCACCGTCTCGTATGAGAACCCGTTTTTCCGGATGAGCGGTCCGACTTCCTTTATGATCTCTCCGACGCGCTTTTCGGTGTCAACTTTGTAATAATGCTTGTAATTCACGCGGCTTCCAAACTGGATCAGGCCGGTGGAGTCCAGGTCCTTGCGGGCAATATAGATCGATGGGGTGAACGTCGACATCAGGCCTCCTCCTCCCGCGATCCGGGTGACGACGCCGGCCACTTGAAAAACACTTTTCCCTACGCGGAGGGAATCATCCGAGCTGACCTCGTACTGACTCGCCAGCGTTTCATCCAGCATGGCATAGCCTCCTTTCGCCATCACTGCCGCGGCCCGGGCAGGCTGTGTTTCAATCTCTCCGTAAAAAGGAAAATCTCCTTCCGTCGCGACCAGCCTGATCAGCCGCGACTTTTGATTGTGCAGGAACAGCACCATGGAAGCCATGTCGACCTCCGACGCCTGTGGAAGCTTCAGGGAGTCAAACGCCGCCTGCAATTCGTCATCGTAAGGCCTCTCGCCCGTGACCACCAGGTCGGCACCCAGCAGCTCGCGCGCATTATCATTGATATCTTTCTGAAGGGAATAATTCAGCGAATCAAGCGACACGATCGCTGCAATACCGGTCATCAGCGACGCCGTGAAGAGAAACAGGCGGGAAAAATTATTCCGCGCGTCCCGCCAGGCCATCCGCCATACCCACCCGTCCGTGAACAGCGATTTCGTCCTGCGTTTGATTTTGATGATGTACTCGATCATTCGGAAAAACGGAGTGGTTATTTGCTCACCAACATGGGCTGTACAATTTCCTCGGCGAGTTTGCCGCCGCGCATTTTCAGTATCCGCTGCGTGCGTTGGGCGAGCTCCTGGTTATGGGTCACCAGGATCAGCGTGGTTCCCTGTTCGCGGTTCATGCCAAACAACAGCTCCTTGATGTGATCGGCATTCTCCTCATCGAGGTTTCCGGTTGGCTCATCGGCAAACAATATCTTCGGATCAGCGATAAATGCGCGCGCCATCGCCACACGCTGCTGCTCACCCCCGGAGAGTTGCGACGGGTAATGGTGTGTACGGTCGCCCAGGCCGACACGCGCCAGGAGCTCCTTCGCTGTGCGCATGACCTTTTTTTCGCCCCTCAGCTCAAGTGGCACCATAACGTTCTCGAGGGCCGTGAGCGTTGAGAGCAACTGAAAATTCTGAAATACAAAACCCACGTACTGATTTCGGATATAGGCCCGGTCGTCTTCGCTCATGACATTGAGCTTGAAACCCATCAGGGTGAGCGTGCCGGAAGTCGGCGTATCGAGGCCCGCGCATAAACCCAACAACGTCGTTTTGCCACTGCCGGAGGGTCCGATAATCGAGATCGAGTTGCCCTGCTCAACGGAAAAAGAAATATTGTCGAGCACGACCAGGTCCTTACCGGCCGACCGGTACATTTTTGTTAAATTTTCTGCCTGAAGAACAACCTGTGACATGGTTTTTGCTTTGGTGCTGATATTTTGGGTCTGAAAAGCCGAAAATCGGTCAGTTTACGTTACTAGTTAAACGGATTTATTTACATGGTCGTCAAGAATTTCCTCTTTATTGTAATGGCGCTGCTGGCGCAGGCAACCAGTAGCCCTAAAGTAATCTTATTTTTTGGGGATAGCCTAACCGCCGGATACGGACTTTCCCCGGACCAGGCCTTCCCCGCGCTGGTCGAGAAAAAATGCATTGAAAACGCCACCCCCTGTAAGGCAATCAATGCTGGTCTGAGTGGCGAGACCTCTGCCGGCGGCCTGTCGCGCATCGATTGGGTGCTGCGCCAACCCATCGACGTTTTCGTGCTCGAGCTGGGTGCAAATGACGGGCTGCGCGGATTGCCCCTGGAACAGACAAGGCAGAACCTGCAATCAATTATCGACCGGGTGAAAGCCAAAAACCCGAAAGCAAAGATCGTCATCGCGGGCATGCTCGTTCCCCCGAACATGGGACCGGATTACACCGCTGCCTTCAGGAAGATATTTCCGGACCTGGCTGAAAAAAACCATGCAACCCTTATCCCCTTTCTACTCCAGGATGTGGCCGGCCATGAGAAACTCAACCAGGACGACGGCATCCATCCCAACATTGAGGGACACAAGATCGTGGCTGAGAACGTCTATAAAGTGCTCAGCCCTCTTCTCTGATGATACTGCGACGCCCTGAGGGGACGCGCAAAGCGGTTTAAGTTCATTTTTTTTTCAGCCGCCCTGATCCGCGTCATTATATTTGCCTTCTGCCATGAAACTTGCCGCTGTCCTCCTGTTACTCTGCGCTGATGCGCTCTGCCAGACGAAAGTTCCCGTCTTCGTCTCAGGTACCGGTGGATACCGGATATACCGGATCCCTGCCATTATTGCACTGGCAAACGGTGATCTCCTCGCATTCGCCGAAGGGCGGGTGGAAGGAGGCAGTGATTTCGGCAACGTGGATATCGTCATGAAGCGCAGCAGGGACCATGGCAAAAGCTGGAGTGAGCTCGCTGTTGTCGCCGGTAATGACAGCCTCCAGGCGGGAAACCCGGCACCCGTTGTTGATTTCCTGGATCCTGCCTATCGCAACGGCAGGGTCTTTCTGTTCTACAACACCGGCAACAACCACGAAGGCGAGGTGCGAAAAGGGAATGGCGTGCGCGAAGTATGGTATACCACCTCTGCGGATGGCGGCGCAACCTGGAGCGCCCCCGAAAACATCACGGCGCAGGTTCATCGCCCCAATCAGCCTGCCTTCAATCAATCGTACGATTTCAAAGAAGACTGGAGAAGTTACGCGAACGCGCCTGGTCATGCGCTTCAGATCTCTTCCGGGGAATATAAAGGACGACTCTTTGTGCCCGCCAACCATTCTTCCGGAGATCCTCAGCCGCGGTATCGTGATTATGCGGCGCACGGTTACTTCACCGACGACCACGGCAGAACGTTTCACCTCGCCGAAAGCGTGCCCATGCCCGGCTCAAACGAATCGACGGCTGCGGAGCTTTCTGACGGCACGGTCATGATGAACATGCGGAACCAGAGTGGCGATATCCGGGCAAGGATCATTGCGCTGAGCAAATCAGGTGGCGCCCGTTGGGACACCGCGTGGTATGAAAAAAAACTTCCCGACCCCGTATGCGAGGGATCGATCCTGACGATCGGCAAGCGGAGCAAAAAAAATATCCTCGCCTTCTGCAACGCCGCAGACACCGTGAACCGTGACAACCTTACCCTTCGCATCAGCTTCGACGACGGAAGGTCATGGAAAGAAAACATTGTTGTAGACAAATCCGCGCCGGGGAAGGAAGAACGTCACGCGGCCTATTCCGATATCGTAAAAGTGGGCACCAACAAGGTTGGAGTGCTGTACGAAAGGGAAAACTATTCAGCGATTGTTTTCACGGTCCTGCGATGGCGGGACTGATGGCAACAGCTCACGCACATCGCTATTCAAATCTCAGCGCTTCGATGGGATCGAGCTTGGAGGCTTTGTGGGCGGGATAATATCCTGAGAACAGTCCCACGCAAATGCAAACGATGAGTCCCAGCAGCATTTCCGTCCAGGGCACAACGAACACATTTATCTTCATCAGGTGCGAAAGAAGGTTGCCCACAAGGATACCGAAAATGATGCCTGCAATTCCCCCGAGGAGACACACCACAATCGCTTCGATAATGAACTGCTGGCGGATGCGCATGCGTGTAGCGCCGAGCGCTTTGCGCACGCCGACTTCGTGAGTCCTCTCGGTAACGGAGACCAGCATGATGTTCATCAGGGCGATCGAGGCGCCCAGCAAGGTGATGAATCCGATTCCGAACCCCGCTATCCGCAATCCTGAAGTGATCTTCTCCAGGTTCTGGGCAAGCGTTTCGCTTTTTTCAAGCTCAAATGAGTTCTCATGTCCGACGCGGTCGCCGCGGATCCTCCGCATCACGCCGGTGGCCTCTCCCATCGCATACTCCATTTTGGCGGCATCGGGGATCCCGACCTTGACCTCATACCAGAGGCCTCGTCCCTGCGCCATCTGGTTGGCTTTGATCAGCGGAATGCAAACCATGTTGTCGAAATTGTTTTCGGCCAGCATACCTTTTTCCTTCATCAGGCCTATCACCCTGAACTTTGAACCTGAGAACGTGATTTCGGAGCCGACGGGGTCCTGGTTTTTTTCAAACAGCGTCGTATAGATCTTGTACCCGATGACAGCCACCTGGCTGCCGTGCTCAACTTCCACGCGGGAGAATGCCCTTCCTTTTTCCAGGTCAAGCCCATTGATGGGAAAATATTCGGCATTGGTGCCGTTCACCGCTACATTCGGGTTTGTTTTTTTGGATGCGTGCTTCACCTCCACGATGCCGGAAAGGAAGGCCGAAAGACTGATCGTAGAGGGTACGGGATATTCGTCAATGAATCGCATTGCCTCGCCCATGGTGATCTGGCGATAACTTTTTTCCGTCACCCCCTGCCTGTTCATATTCCGGTTCGTCTTCGAGTTGATGTCGAACGTATTGACCCCCAGGTTGGAGAGGCTCTCAGTCACTGAATGTTCGATTCCGTCGATGGTGGTGAGCATGCCGACCAGCGCCGTGATGCCAATGGCAATAATGAGGGCCGTCAGGATCGAGCGCAGCAGATTCGCCTTGATCGAGCGCAAACCTTCCCTGATATTTTCCATGATATTCATTGGCCGGCAGACTTTTCGTTATACGTAATACGTTGAAAAAGAGAGGCAAATTATTACAGTTTGGCCCCATTTTTTTCAATCCCCCGATATAAATGATTACCAACGCATGAAAATGAGCAGCAGGATAGGTAAATTTACAGCCGGGCCTCCGGCCCCTCTTACCATGCGCAGAACGGTTATTCTCCTCCTTTTTCTCTCCTTTTGCCGCTTGGCCCAGGCGAATTCCATCTTTATTCCCATGGACGAGACCCAGGCCAATCACCTGAAAGCATATGGAATCGCGTATTGGATCCTTCGGAACGAGATTGAGGTCGACTGGCTGCTTAATTACCGCGGCGGCAGCTTCATGGTGAAACAAATGCCGGCCATACAGAACGAGTTGGTGATCCGGGGTGTGAGTTTCGAAGTGATCTCCGACGCACAGGCGAATCAGATCATCACGGAAATCGCGAGCCCGGCGCTGAATTACGATGTGATGAAGCTGGAGAAATATCCACGCATTGCCGTTTATTCTCCCAAGTCAAAGCAGCCCTGGGACGACGCCGTTACGCTCGTGCTGACATACGCGGAGATTCCATACGACGTGATCTTCGACGATGAGGTGATGGCAGGTGTGCTCCCCAAGTACGACTGGATTCACCTGCACCACGAGGATTTTACCGGCCAGTATGGAAAATTCTACAGCCAGTTCAGCAACATGCCCTGGTACCAGGAACAGGTGAAGGAGGCAGAGGACCTGGCGCGCAAAAACGGATTCCACAAAGTATCCCAGCTGAAGCTTGCCGTCGCCAAAAAGATAAAGGAGTTTGTCACCGGGGGAGGATTTCTCTTCGCCATGTGTTCAGCGACCGACACCTATGACATCGCGCTCGCCGCGGAAGGTGTCGACATCTGCGAGCATATGTTTGACGGCGACCCCGCCGACCCGCAGGCACAGGAGAAACTGAATTACGACAATACGCTTGCGTTCACAGACTTCCGGCTCGTCCGCGATCCGTATCAATATGAGTTCTCCGACATCGACAACCATCCCAACGAGCGCGGCCTCCGCCAGGACAACGATTATTTCACCCTCTTTGAGTTCTCCGCCAAATGGGATCCCATCCCGACCATGCTGACACAGGATCACACCCGGGTGATACCCGGGTTTTTCGGACAGACGACCGGCTTCAAGAAAAATCTCATCAAGCCTGACGTGGTGATCATGGGTGAAAACCACGATATACGGGAAGCCAAATATATCCACGGGGTGCTCGGCAAAGGCTTCTGGACATTTTACGGAGGCCATGACCCGGAAGATTATCAGCACCAGGTAAACGAGGAGGCGACAGACCTCGCGCAGCATCCGAACTCTCCCGGCTACCGCCTGATCCTGAACAATGTGCTGTTCCCTGCCGCAAAGAAGAAAAAACAGAAAACGTGAGATCGCCGGCTGGCGGTCAGCAGCGCCGGCCAGGATTTGTATCAGGCTTCCGAAAATCAATCGCTTTCCGGCTACATTTTCTCAACGGTTCCAACCTTCGGGGTGATGGGCGTGTCAAACGCATGTCGGGCCCTCAACGGCAGCATGCAACGCAAGGCTTGACCGGTTCATTCCTGAAAATGTAAGCCTATGAAAAAGTTCATCCTTCCCCTGCTACTGCTTTTTTCTTTTGGCTGTGAAGACGGCGTTTTCACGGCGAACAGCCCCACCGGTAATTATCTTAACAGCTATGGTGCTTCGGTACGCGCCGAAGGGTATTACGCAGGAGGAGACCGCTACAATGATTTTGAGGAAAATCCATT
>DASVOT010000543.1:0-4697 GCA_036383235.1 Chryseosolibacter sp. | reverse complement strand
CCGTTGACGCTTACTTCCTGAGTGGCATAGCCGATAAACGAAAACACCAGCAGGGCATTTGCGTTGCTCACTACCAGGGAGTATTTGCCATCCACATCGGTGGCCGTTCCATTAGTGGTGCCCTTTTCAATTACGTTTACGCCGGGTATGGGTGTGCCGTTATCGTCCACCACCGTACCGCTGACCTGGAGCCCCTGGAATGAGGCGGTGGCCACGAAGCTCCCTTTCAAAGGGGCCGGCGTTTCTTTCAGGATGATCTGTTTTCCGATCACCTCGTATTCGACCGATTTGTCGAACAGCTTCGCCAGAATCTCCTCCAGCCGCAACTCGGACACGTTGAGGTTTACGTTCCTGATGCTCCTGATCAGTCGCGGCCGGTACGTGAAACTCACTCCTGCCTTGCTCTCGATTTCGGCCAGTACATCCCTGACCTTTTTATTTTCAATCTGCAGGCTCACTTTCCGGTCCAGAACTCCCTGTCCGCGCGTGTCCAGTGCAAACGAAAACACGATCGTCACCGACGTAATGAAAGCATGGAGCAAAGTAATTTTCATAAGAAATAACAGCGTATTTCTGAAAGATTTAGGGTTATTCTTCATAACTTGAGAATGTTTTTGTTGTCATTATTAAAGGACAAAAACTAGGTGCAGCGCGTTTTTCGCTTGCATGACGGGCTGATGATGGTACCAGCATCATTGGCCCTTTTCTATTTGTAAGTGGGGGATTGAATCTACGTGTACGCTCGTATCATTCTTTCATAGGCATAAAAGTTTATAGTTAGCATCCGTTACTTTTGATTGTTATCACTGCATCGTCGCACCAGTACGACGCACCGATCGCCTTGCAGATAACTTCTATCCGCTCGTAAAGACCTTCATCCGACATCGACGTGGTCAGCCTGCAATTCTTCAGAAGATTTTTGTCAAAGCGAATCTCCACGCCGTAATTTTCCTCCAGCACTTTAAATATTTGCGAAACTTCCGCATTCTCAAACTGCATCCTGAATAAATTGGAATTCGGGAGAATGACCTCCGGTTTCTCGACCAGTTCCTTGGAGATGATGTCATCAACACGGTGATACACCATCTGCTGATTCGGCGTCAGGATCACCTCGTGCCGGGCCTTGCTGCTTCTTCCCGAGGCATCGGCGCCGGAGGCATAAACGGATACCTTACCGGATTTTACCGCCACGGTAACGTCGCGATCGTTCTCATAGGCGCTGACCCTGAAGCTCGTTCCCAGAACACGCGTCACCACTTCGTTGGCATACACGAAAAAAGGCCTTGCCGGGTCCCGCTTGACGTGGAAGAACGCCTCCCCTTTCAGCTGAACTTCTCTTTTCTCCTTATTGAAATTGCTTCTGACGATGAGCTCACTCGCAGGCTTGAGCAGGATCCTGCTGCCATCTTCCAGCGAGACCAGGCGTTCGGTTTTTCCATCATTGTAAAAACGCGAGACGAGGCGTTTTGGAATCAAGGCGTTTTTTTGAAAGGAAGTTTGTATCGGGCGAACGGATTGCTGACGAATATAATAGCCGGCAAAACCGATAAGCAGCAAGGGGATGGTGATCATTGCCGCCCTTTTCAAAGGCACCCATTTCCGCTTTTTGTCTTCCCGGCCGGGCTTCAGCGCCGACCAGAGCCTTTCCTCAATGTTGGCCCTTTCCTCCATCCCCGGTTCCCTTTGCCCGTCCTGGCCAACGTTATCATACCAGTCATGGATCAGTTGTTCTTCCTCCGGCGTACAGGCGCCGCGACTGTATTTTTCCAAAAGTTCCTGAAACTGGCTGGCATGCATATAATAGTAAGACACGCAACCGGCAGGTATCCCTAAAAGGATAGTGAAAATAAAAATAGGCGTACAATCAGAAAACAGCGGGCTGTTGCGCGCCCCTGCGAAAAGGTGCTGTTGGCGGCAAATGAGGGCAGGTCAGGATATGAAATCCTTAAGCTGCACGCGCAGCTGCTTCAGCGACTTGGTGAGATGGTATTCAATCGCCTTTTCGGAAACATTGAGCAGACCGGCGATCTCTGCGTTGGAACGTCCCTCCAGCCGGCTCAGCCTGAACACCTCCCTGGATTTTTCAGGTAAGTGATTCACGGCCAGCTCGACGGCATTCTTCAGGTCATCGAACGCGATCGCCTGCTCCGTGATGTCGCCCTGCTGAGGAATGAAAGTCTTATAATAATCCCAGTACTTCTCCTGCGGAATGCGGTTGCGGATAATATTGATGATCCGGTTTCGCAACGATGTATTGAGATAATACGGAAGATTGGTAATCAGCAGCGACTGCCGTTTTTCCCATAGTGTTGAAAAAATACCCTGGATCACTTCCTCGGCTTCATCGTGCGAGCGGAGCTTGTTCCTGGCCGAGTTGTAAAGAGGAAGCCAATACCGCCTGAATATTTCTTCAAATGCCTTCACGCGACCTTTCCTCAAATCCGCTAACAACAATGATTCATTATGGTCGGTCTGGTTTGGCATGCGGAAAACAACGCAAAAAATTCGGAAAGAACTATTTTCGTTTTGGGAAGTTAATACTTTTTGCGCATTTCCTACCAAAATCGCGCAAAACGAATTTAAGATGGGCCCGATTTGTCTGTTTTATACTGTGAAGCGGATTTGCAGGTTCGTTAACGTGTCACTTTTACACTTTTTAAACCCTTGACAATCAAAAAAAAAGCGGATTCCGAAGGGAGTCCGCTCTTTATCAAAAAAAATAAACAAAAACCAATCAAAAAAATATCGTTGCACCCTTACAACCGGATCCTGTCGGGAAGATAACGGGAAATAAGGTCTTCGTAATAAGGTCTCAGCTCCGCGACGACCGGAGGAACGGGACTTTTCGAATATAGATCATATGGATTGAATTTCTTTACCCACGAGAACATTTCGCGGTCATGGTCGTCCATCAAATGGTCGTACGCATTTTCGCGGTGCTGGGCGTAAAACGAATGATAACGGATCATGTAGAGCGCAGGCTCCGGTAAAAAATCCTTTGTCATCTGATACAGATACTCATCATGTCCCCACGACATGGTAACATTTGTCAATCCGCATCCCGGTTTATAAATACCGAACTTTGTGTTGTAGCGCTTGTCGGCCGAATCCGGGTTGGCTTCGAAAAATTCAGGGTAAACAATTTTCTCTGAAAACCTGCATCCTACCGGGAACGTATCTCCGACCACTGCCCATTGAGGCTCCCCGAACAGGCAAAGCACTTTTCCCATATCGTGAATGAAGCCGGTGAGCACAAACCAGTCAGGGTGACCATCGCGGCGTATTGCCTCCGCCGTCTGCAGCAAGTGCTGTAGCTGATCCAGCTCAATATCGGGGTCCGAATCATCGACCAGGGTGTTGAGGAATTCCATCGCCTCCCAAACGGTTAACTGCTTGCGGTTGAACGGAAGAAACTCCCTGCGCTTCTGCATGACAAAATCATAGGTCTGGTATCTGTGATTCAGCCGGTAAAATTCCCGGACGCTATCCCGGGCAGGTGCTTCGTAATTCCGGAAATCCTCCTTCTTTTTGGCGATTTCGGTCGGCTCCGGGTAACGCATGACAACGTCTTCCTCCCATTCGCCAATACCCTTCAATGGGTTTATTTCTTTTTCCGGTAATGAGCTGGATTTCATAACACACTGGTTTATAAACAAATGTATGAATAATTCGATGCCTGAAAAAACGTTGCCACATTTTTACCAAAAGACCGTATAGAGGGCGGTGAGAATTCCCATGATCAACACCGAACCCGCCACGAAAGAACCCGATGTGCGGAACATGGAGTGATCGAGCTGAATGGTTGATCGCTGCACCCGGCTTTGGCTGTCCGACCAGCTGATGGCTACCATGAGGGCAATAAGGACGACGAACACGATGGACATTCGGTCAAGGAAGGGATAATCCGGAAATGCGCCATCGGTCCAGTAAGGAAGATACTTCAACAACGTGGACAAAGGGATCGTCAGAACGGCTGCAGCCAGCGCGGCGCGCGCCGTCGCGCGTTTCCAAAATAGTCCCAGCAAAAAAATGGCGAGGACACCGGGCGCGATGAAGCCCACGTATTCCTGGATAAACTGATAAGCCTGGTCAAGTTTCTGAAGGGAAGGCGCGACCAGGGCTGCGATCGCCATTGCTACAATCACCACCAACCGCCCGATGGCAACAAGATGTTTCTCCGAGGCCGTGCGGTGAAAATATTTCCTGTAAATGTCCATGGAAAAAATTGTCGCGATGCTGTTCGCTTTCCCGGCAAGGGAAGCGACGATCGCGGCGGTGAGGGCGGCGAAAGCGAGGCCCTTTAATCCGCCCGGAAGCAGGTTTAACAAAGTCGGGTACGCATGGTCGGGCTTGACCACTCCGTCCAGATTGATCATTTCTGTTTGAAAGAGACCCTCCTTAAAGAGAACGTACGCGGCAATGCCAGGCACCACTGCAATAACCGGTATGAGGAGTTTCAGAAACGCCGCAAATAATATTCCGCTTCGGGCGGTCTTCAGGTCAGCGCCCAGCGCGCGCTGGATGATGTACTGGTTGCATCCCCAGTAGCTGAGATTGTTGATCCACATTCCGCCGATCAACACCGATAGGCCCGGGAGGTCTGCGTAATAGGGATGGGCGGAATCGAAGATCATGTGAAATTGTGTGTCCGCCTTCTCGCGCAACAGCCGCGCCGCCATCCACACGTTGTCGCCATA
>DASVOT010000542.1:0-2100 GCA_036383235.1 Chryseosolibacter sp. | reverse complement strand
AATATCCGTTCGTTGTCCCTGCATTCACCACGCTAATTTTATTTATATTAGACTTCCCTAAATAGCGCGGCACCGTTGGCGTCCGGAAAATTGAATCGGTTCGAAGATCTGTTCAAGGGGCTGTTCAAGCCACTTTGCGGTTTTGCCATGAAATACACGGGCGACCTCGACGCCGCGAAGAATCTTGTTCACGAGGTTTTTATCCAGGTGTGGGAGAAGTATGATTCCCTGCCCGGAGATACCAATTACAAAAGCTATTGTTTTACCGCGGTCCGCAACAGGTGCCTGAACTACATCCGCGACAGGAAGAAGTTTGTCATGCTGGAGAACGTTCCCGAGCATCACCGGGCGGAGGTGAATTCGACGATCGAGACCTTGGAGCTGGAGCAGAAAATAGAAGCCGCAATTTCCTCGCTGCCGGAAAAATGCCGGGAGGTGTTTGAGCTGAACCGCATTGAAGGGCTTAAATACAGCCAGATAGCGGAAAAACTGAATATTTCTCAAAAAACAGTGGAGGCGCAAATGTCCAGGGCGCTCGCTGTCATGCGCGACCATTTAAGCGAATTTCTCACGTTAATTTTTATCTTTTGGATATAAGGGTAAACGCGGCCACATGTGTTAACACGATAGGATCCCTGTCATGACCAATGCTGACAACGATAGTGCAGACGAGCTGATCGCCCGGTACCTCGCCGGCGAGGCTTCCGGCGCCGAAGAGCAACAGCTGCTCTCCTGGCTCAAAGTGAGCGAGGAGAACAGGCGGCATTATGCGCAGTTAAAAAAAGCGTTTGAGCTTTCGGGGGGCTACCTGTCCCTCCCTTCGGCAGGCACGGCCGATATCGATATCGATCATGAATGGGACCGCTTCAAAGAAGGCATCCGTGAAATGAAGAAAAGCCGGCGGCTGACACCTGGAAATCTTTGGTTGAGGATCGCCGCGACGGTCATTCTGCTCGTGGTCACCGGCGGAGTGCTCTACTACTTCACCGCTCCGGGAACAACGATTTATCAAACCGCTGCGAACCGGGAAACGGTGACCCTTCCGGATGGCTCGCGTGTTGCGCTCAATTATCATACGTTGCTGTCTTACGATCCGGATTTTGGTGAACACGACAGAACGGTCAGGCTTCGGGGCGAGGCTTTCTTCGAGGTTGAGGCCGACCGGAGCAAGCCCTTTGTCATTCTCGCAGACCAGGCGGACGTTGTGGTGGTGGGAACCTCATTCAATGTAAACGCATATGACAGCCTCCGCGAGATTGAAGTGGTCGTTCAGACCGGTGTCGTTTCCTTCGGGTCAGCTGGCGGCGACCGGAAAGTAAGACTGGAGGCGGGACAAAAAGGAACGTACTCCAAAACCGGAGCGACCCTGGCAACATCGCCTAACGACGATGTCAATTTCTCCTCCTGGACGACCGGTCACATTGTGTTCGTGGAAAGCGACCTGCGTTCGGTTATCGCGACGCTGGAGAAAACGTATCACGCCGAAATATCCGTCAGCACCGATATTCCTGCATCGTGTATCGTGACCGTTACTTTTGACCACCAGACCCTCGCCTCGGTGTTGAAAGTACTTGAAAGCACCTTAAACCTGAAGTACACGATAAAAGGAAATAAGGTTGAAATCACTGGAGCAGGATGCTAGGGGGATTGAACATCCGGGCAAGGGACCTCGCGAGCAGGGTATTTTTTCTCGTGGCGCTTTGTTCGGCGACCAATGTCTTCGGCCAAAGGCAACTTCCGCAGGTACGCCTGACTGTTCAAGCGGAGGATGCATCGCTCTCCGAGCTGCTTTCCATCATCACCGCGAAGAGCGGCATTTCCTTTTCCTACAATCCTAAGAGGATCCCTGTCCAGCAAAAAACAAGTTACCGCACCAGCGACAAGACGCTGGATGAAATCCTCGGGGAGCTGGCCCGACAGTTTGGATTGACGTTTGAATTTGTCGAAGACCAGATCATCGTAAAACCCGACAGGCGGTCTGACAAGGTCGCCGCGCAGACTTTTACGTTAAGCGGAACTGTCAAAGATTCCGGTTCGGGAGAGGTCCTCATCGGCGCGTCGGTTTATGTCCGCGAGCTGCAGACGGGTACCGTTACAAAC
>DASVOT010000541.1:0-13192 GCA_036383235.1 Chryseosolibacter sp. | reverse complement strand
TCTGAGTACTATCATTACTTCGACATCGACTGGGACCATCCGCAGCATGAATTAAAAGGGAAGCTCATGGTTCCCTTTCTCGGCGACGAACTTCAGGTGTGCCTGGACAAGGAAGAAGTGAAGCTGGCCTTTTCAGGGGATGGATTCACCATCACGTACGCTGACATGGCCTGGCCCCTGTCACTTCCGTGCTACGAGTTGCTGCAGGCTACGTTCAGGGAGATCGATCCGCAGACAACCATTCCTTCCATTCTTCTGAAAATGACCGCCGCCGCACAAAAGGTGAACCGCCAAACGTGGTCGGGCATCCGAAAGCAATTCCTGGCGGCAGTGACCGGTGATCCCGCCCATGTCGAGATCACGACGCGTGTAGTGACATCGTTGAATTCCAGCCGGCCGGCCCTCGAAGCCTTGCTGGCGCAGCAGTATTACCGGCTGACCTCGTGGAAGGAGACGGAGAACCGCATCAACTACCGCCGGTTTTTTACAGTGAACGAGCTGATCTGTCTCCGGATGGAAGATCCCGAGGTCTTTGAAGAGTATCACGCGGGTATCGTCACGCTGTTGAAGGAAAGGATCATACAGGGCCTGCGGATCGACCACATCGACGGCTTGCAGGATCCGGCGAACTATACCCAGGCCCTCAGGGCGCTGGCAGGCGATTCATGCTATATCATCGCCGAGAAAATCCTGGAGGCGAAGGAAGACATGCCTGCGCAATGGCCATTACAGGGAACAAGCGGATACGAGTTCCTGTCTTTTCTGAACCAGCTGCTGACACTCCGCACTGGCGCCAGGCGGCTGCTGGCTTTCTATCGGGACCTCATTCCCGGCATGCCTTCTTACGACAAGCTCATCTTCGAAAGTAAAAGGCTGATCCTGGGAAACTACATGCGCGGCGAATGGGACAACATCACGCATCTGCTGGTCTCGCTCAACCTGGCCGACGGCTTTGACCCCGAGCGCATGCGGACGGCGTTGGGATTTTTTATGCTTTCCCTTCCCGTATACCGGCTTTACCCCGAAAGTCTCCCGTTGAAAGGAAAGAACCTCGTCATCGCGCAGGAAGCGTTCGACAAAGCATTGTCGGCGGGCAGTGACTATTCCCAAGAGATCAACCATCTGAGGAACCTTTTTACCGAAGCCCAGCCGGAGGCCAGGGCTCTGCCCTTCCTGAAACGGCTCATGCAATTCACAGGGCCGCTGACGGCTAAAGGAGTTGAAGACACCACATTCTATATCTATAATCCGCTCATCTCCCATGACGAGGTGGGCGACTCTCCGGGCCCCCTGGGCATGAGCATTCAGCGCTTCCACGAAAAAATGCAAAAGCGACAGGCAGCGACACCGTTGTCTCTTAACGCGACGGCCACACACGATACGAAACGGGGTGAAGACGCCAGGGTAAGGATCAACGTGTTGAGCCGGATACCGGAGCTATGGATTCAATGTGTCGGACAATGGCTCGAGATCAATCGTCCTTGCCGAAGCTGCCTTGACGGAAGGCCCGCCCCCGGATTGAACGACGAGTACTTTATCTATCAATCCATCCTCGGGGGATTCCCGGAAGATTTCCAGGTCACGGAGGAGTTCATCCTTCGGGTACAGGCCTATCTCAATAAGGCGCTGCGGGAGGCGAAGGTCAACACCAACTGGTCGGAGCCAGACGAACAATATGAAAAAGCATGCGAGCGTTTCGTCAGGCAAATACTGAACACAAATCACGCGTTCCTGTCGTCCTTCCTTCCCTTCCTGAAGATCGTCTGCGAGCACGCCATGGTTTACAGCCTCAGTCAAACCCTGATCAAGTTAACTGCGCCAGGCATCCCCGATATCTATCAGGGTTGCGAGCTCTGGGACCTGAGCTTCGTCGATCCGGACAATCGCCGGCCGGTAGACTTCGACAAGCGGATGGAGTACCTGTTTCAGCTGGTGCTGAGGGAAGAGAAGGGAAAAGAAGCGCTCTTCGAATACCTCCGGCAGCATCACCAGGCGGGGATTGAGAAACTTTATATAACGTGGAAGACGCTGAACTACAGAAAAACACATCCGGATCTTTTTATCGCGGGCGACTATATTCCCCTGGATGTCACCGGGCAGCAGGAGATTGCCGTCGCCTATGCCCGGCGCCGGGAAACGTCATGGGCCATGGTGATCGTTCCGCTCGGGCTTGTTAAGCGGGAGATGGATTCAACTGAAGATTTCTTCAGCAGCCAGCATATCGTCCTCCCTGACGATGCGCCGGAGCGGTGGCTCAATCTCTTCACGGGGGATACCCATGCCTCACCGAATCAGATTTCTCTCAGCGAAATCTTCCGGGATTTCCCGGTGGCTCTCCTGGTCGGTCTGTGACCCATGGCGCCCGGCCACGTTAGTCGCGGGCATAATTATTATTTAACGAGGCTTAACAAAAATTTTCAGTCTATGGCTCGTTTCAGACGTTTTTCAAAGGATGTGTGGACCTCATTCAAGCAGTCTTTCAAGGCTTTCGGCGACATTGAACCGTTCAATAAAAGTATCATCATCGCCTATTACACCATTTTCTCGCTGCCGGGCCTGCTGGTGATCATCGTCAACATTGCGGGTTACTTCTTCGGCACCGAGGCGGTGACCGGCCAGATCAGCGGCCAGATCCAGGGAATGATCGGAGGCGATACCGCCGGCGACATCGAAAGGATCATTGCAAATGCCACCGCCAGCAAAGGAACGACACTCGCTTCCATCCTCGGTGTTGCCACTCTCATGTTCGGCGCGACAGGAGTATTCTATAACCTTCAACAGATCTTTAACAAGATATGGGAAGTGAAGCCCAAGGCAAAGAGCAAATTCCTCAAGCTGGTCAAAGACCGCATCTTTTCTTTCGGACTGGTGCTGGTCATCGGCTTCCTGTTGCTGGTGTCGCTCGTGCTCTCGGCCGCCCTCAGCGCTGTCAGCGACTGGGTAGCCAGCCACATCTCGGAAAGCCTGAAAATTCTTTTCAAGGTGCTGGATATCCTTGTGTCATTGGGCGTGATCACTCTGCTCTTCGCGGCGATGTTCAAGTTCCTGCCCGACGCGAAAGTCCGGTGGCGCAGTGTCTGGGTGGGAGCGGTGGTGACCGCTGTCTTGTTTGTGATCGCCAAGTTCCTCCTGGGACTCTACTTTGGCAAAAGCGAACCCGGGTCAACCTATGGCGCGGCAGGAACGATCATCCTCATTATGCTGTGGGTATCGTACGCCGGCATGATCCTCCTTTTCGGCGGCGTCTTCACGCGTGTGTATGCCAACCGGAAGGGACACGTCACCTCTCCTACCGAAGTCGCGCGAAACACCGGACCTCAGATCGCTCACGGCACGCTCAGCCGCAGCAAACCGCACGGCGGAGTGCGAGGCGCGTCCGCATGACAGGCGCATTGCGGGCTTCGCCGAAACGATCGCGGTTATTTGCTTACAGCAAACCTGCCTGCGCGCGATGGCCCTGCGCTTCGGCAGGCAGGGACGCGAAGGCGCAAAGGAAATCCATGTCTAAATGCAGTTATTTCGGTTCAGAGGCAGGTCTTAGTTGCTCGCTTTGCGTTCCGTGTGAATTCTCCGGATGATCCCCGCTCGTAGATTGCGTTTATTGCGGTTGAAAGGCAGGTCTGAGGGTACACTTGGCATTGGTGTGAATTGCGCGGAAGAACTCCGCTTGCAGAATGCAGTTTATTATTGTTGAAATGCAGGTCAGCGGGGTCTCCAGACATCACCGAGCGATTCGCCTTAAATTGCCAGACACGGAACCGGCATTTTTACCTGCCATTTAACCTGCATTAAAACCTGCATTTAAACCGATATTAAACCGGAAATCTGCTAGCGGAGTTCTTCCGGAGAATTCACACAGAACGTAAAGCGTGCAACCAAAACTTATGCATTCTTTGCGCCTTCGCGTCCCTGCCTGCCGAAGCGCAGGGCCATCGCGCGCAGGCAGGTTTGCGGTTAATTCTTCCAACCCGATTTTTACCAAGGATCCGCCCGAGCAGCGCGAGGGCCTCACGCGGCCTTTTGCACCCGCTCCATTTGAACGGTTTTGCGCTGCACGAGTTTAATGACGTTCAGCTTGTCCAGCAACCGGATCACCTGGTAGGTGGGATCGATCTCGTGCCAGCGTATACCGCCGAAGTTAGCACGCGATCCGTTCTTGTGGTGGTTGTTGTGATAGCTCTCCCCCATCATCAGAAAATCGAAAGGAAGAAAATTTCTCGACGTATCGCCCACTTCGAAATTGCGGTAGCCGTACTTGTGCGCAAACCAGTTGATGATCGCTCCGTGGATCGGGCTCATCAGAAACATCAGCGGGAGCAACGCCCATAGCCACCAGGTGGTCGCGAACTGAACAAAGAGAAATACATAGATGGCGCCCCAGAATATCCGGGAGGGCCACGAACGCGCAATGCGGTCGAACGACTCCCACTGCGGCACACCTTCCGTAAACCTGGTGTCAGGGATCATCTTCTTGTTTGCAATAGCGGAATAGATGGTCTTCGTCTTCCACATCATGTTCCAGATGGTTTCATCGTACTTCGGCGAATGCGGATCATTTTCGGTATCCGCGAACGCGTGGTGCATCCGGTGCATGACGCCATAGCCGTAGGGACTCAGGTAGTTCGACCCCTGGAAGATCCACGTCAGCACAAAAAATACCCGTTCGGTGCGCTTGCTCATGGTAAACGCCCGGTGCGATGCATAACGGTGAAGGAAAAAAGTCTGGAAAAACAGCGACAGGTACCAGTGGGCCCCGAAAATGAGCAAAATCGTGATCATGAAATAATAGGTTTACAGTTTATTGTTTTACGCGGTTTTCCGGCGTACTACCCTAAGACAAGGCGACGGGATTTTTGTGACAGATCTGATGAATTATTTTTTAACAAGGTTCTGCGGCCCGCGATTTCAATTCATTTTCAGCTGGGCAACAAGGTCGGAAGGCTGACCAAATTCACAGGCTTTTTTAAAACTTTCCAGCAAGGCGGTCTTTTTAGGCTGGAAAACGGCATTGAAATGATCTTTTTCGTCATTCAGCTTCTTCTTCGCGCGACAAAAAAGCTGGCGACAGTGATCCTGTTTCTTGTCAAGCAGCAGCTGAAGTGATTTGTAATCAAAATCGAAAACCTCTTTCAGTACATAAACGGCCCGCTCCAGCGGCTCGAGCTTGCTTTGAAGGATGTGAAATGCCTTCGCCAGCTCGGTTTCAATATCCAGATGTGAAAAATCGGTAGTGACCTTGAAACGCTCGACGAGCTCGGACCACTGAAATGATTCCAGCCGCTTGCGCTTCACCGCATTCAGGTGGTTGATGCAATTGTGCCTGACGGCTTTAATCAGATAAGCTTTCGTGTTTTTGATCCGGTCCTGTTCCTGTGAAAGCCATTTTATGAACGTCTCCTGTACCACGTCCTCGGCGTCGGCCTTACAACGAAGCATCTTCATTGCAATCGCCCGGAGGGCAGGCTGGTATAGTATGATAGTCTGCTGCTGAGTCAAATTTGAATATTTGAGCAAAGATACGCTTTTTTATTGGATATATCAGCGTCTGCCCGGGTTGCGCAAGGCCTTTTAAATGCGTGATTCGTACGGGCCCTCCCGCCCTTGCTTCAACGCGCCGCCCGCGCCCCCGCTTCGTATAACACCGACCGGATTTCGTAATTTTCGCCCATGAAAGCATGGTTCCTCAATGCCGTCTCCGACCTCGATGCGGAGGAAGCGCCGCTCGACTTGATGGACACCGCCATCCCCGTTATCGACAGCGGCGAAATCCTTATCCGCGTCTCGTGCTGCGGGGTGTGCCATACCGAGCTCGACGAGATCGAGGGCCGGACTCCCCCCGCTGTTTACCCGGTGATCCCCGGTCACCAGGTGGTCGGCATCGTGGAGCGCTGCGGCAGCACAGTGACGCGGTTCACGGCAGGCGAACGTGTAGGGGTCGCGTGGATCTTTTCCGCGTGCGGCAAATGCGAGTACTGCCTCGCCGGAACGGAGAATCTCTGCCCCGACTTCGCCGCGACCGGCCGCGACCGCAACGGAGGCTATGCGGAATACATGAAAGTCGACCAACGCTTTGCCTATGCGATCCCGGCAACGTTCTCCGACGCGGAGGCCGCCCCCCTCCTCTGCGCCGGCGCCATCGGTTACCGGTCCCTGCGACTGGCAACCCTGGCGAACGGACAAACCCTCGCCCTGACAGGGTTCGGCGCTTCCGGCCACCTGGTTCTGAAAATGGCGCGGCATCTCTACCCCGCCTCGACAATCTCAGTCTTCGCCAGAAGCAGGGAAGAGCAGCAATTCGCCCTCGCCCTCGGAGCTGCCTGGGCTGGGGATATCTCGCAATCACCGCCGGAGAAAGCGAACGCCGTCATCGACACCACGCCTGCCTGGTCAACGGTTACCGGATCCCTGCTACAACTTAAACCCGGAGGCAGACTTGTCATCAACGCCATCCGCAAAGAGTCCCGTGACCAGGACGCCCTTCTTAAGCTCTCCTACCCCGACCATCTATGGATGGAGAAGGAAATCAAAACCGTCGCCAACATCACGCGGGCAGACGTGGAGGACTTTCTCGCCCTGGCAGCGTCCATCCCCATTAAACCGGAAGTCGAGCCCTATGCTTTCGAAGATGCCAACAAGGCACTTATGGACCTGAAGCATAAACACGTGAAGGGAGCGAAGGTGTTGCAGGTGAGAGCGTGAAGCGCCAGGACGCGGTATCCGCCTTTCCTCACGTGATCCAATGCAGCGTCTGGCCTTTGATCGGATTGACGAATGGTACGTTGTCCTGCTGCGCTTTCTGCCACAAGCGTTTGATCTCGAAGTACCATTTCGCCTGCGCATCCGGCTCGCCGATCAACATCAGCGTCGGATGACTTTGAAGTCCCTTGTTCAGTTTGATGAATACGTCCAGATCCTGGCCGATAAATTTCTTGCCCAGCCTTTTCAGGGGCCACCACAACCATCGTGTGGCCGGCAGCGTCGAATAAAAGATATGATGCAGCTCCGTCGTATGCTCGTTCACCGGGGTCAGCACGGTAATGGAAATCACCTCGTTCCCCTCGCCGATGAGAATGTGCTCTGAACGGATCCCCGGTATCTCGAAAGTTATCTCCGTGGACGTGCCACCTTTCAACACTGAATACCCTTTAGAGTTGGTCGAAGGAGCATGTCTTAACATTTTGAACCCCAATGCAGTAGGTGCGAACTGCTTTTCTTTCAGTTTAAGTTTCTTTGCCGAGCGCCAGTACCACGACTGATGCACGAAGGTGACGTGTGCAGGGTCGATAAGTCCGATGACGGAGTGGTCTATATTTGCCGGAAGGGTGACGGTCTCAACATGAAGAAATTTTTTCGAAGGGTCCAGGATAAGATCGGGCGGAGGCATCGCGGGCTCCGCAGTGAAATCCAGCTTCTTCTCGGGAATATAGATCCAGACCGTACCGCTGATCTCCCTGAGCGGATACCGGAAGACGCGGATCTTGCTGAAGTCTACCTTGCCGCCCGCCGGGATTGCAGGAATGTTTTTGCAGACGCCATCGGTGCCGAATTCCCACCCGTGGTAACAGCACTGCAGTGTGTCTTTCCTGAACCAGCCTTCCGACAACGGCACACCCCTGTGCGCGCAATTATCACGCAACGCAAATGCTTCTCCTTTTGAATCGCGGCCAAAGACAATCTTCTCCCCCAGCATCTCCCTGGCTACCGTTTTACCCTTCTTCAGGAAGGAGCTGTGGCAGGCCATGTACCACATGTTTTTCAAAAACAAAGAAGAATCCGCTGACATCCTTTTTCTTTAAATAGCAAAAATAGGCAATTCGACGGAATGGGCAGACATAACGTTGCGTGAGGTGCAAAAGACGGGTCCGGCGGCGAACGGTGTCGATTTCCTGCTGACCATCTGAGACGGCCGGTCTCTCGCGATAAAATTCCTACATTATTCCCGTAAATTAAGACCACCATTATTCACACCAAAACCATGAAACGTATTCTCACCCTGGCCTGCATCATCGGCGCGTTACTCTCACAGGTGGCCCGAGGCCAGAAAACCCAGAAGCCGGTCATCCATGGGAGCAACTGGATGGCGATCACGGGGAAGCCACTTGCCGCCACGGCGGGAGCCATGATTTTCCAGAAGGGCGGCAATGCCGTGGACGCATCATGCGCCATGCTCGCGGCCACGAGCACCATGTGGGACGTGCTGTGCTGGGGAGGAGAAACGCAGGCGCTGATCTACAATCCTCACACGAAGAAAGTAATCGCCATTGATGCCCTGGGGGTGGCGCCGACCGGAGCGACGGCTGATTTTTTCAAAGCGAAAGGGATGAACTATCCTCCGCAATACGGTCCGCTGGCGGCAGTCACCCCCGGAACGCCCGGCGGTCTTTGTACCATGCTGGCGGAATATGGAACCATGAGCCTGAAGGACGTCCTCGCCCCTGCCATCCAGATGGCGGAAGGATATCCTATCGAAGCGGAGACGGCGAACTTCATTGAGGAATTCAAAAGCTGGATCAAGCAGTGGCCCTATTCAAAATCCGTTTTCCTTCCTCACGCAGGCGAGAAGCGCGAAGGCCCCGAGCCCGGTGAGATCTTCAGGCAGCCCGATCTCCTCGCCACGCTCAATAAACTTGTCGAGGCGGAACAGCAAGCGCTGAAAAAAGGACGCAGCCGAAAAGAAGCGATCTACGCGGCTTATGACCGGTTTTACAGAGGGGATATAGCAAAGGAGTTCGTGCGCGGATGCCAGGAACAGGGTGGACTCATCACGATGGAAGATCTGGCAAAGTGGAAAGTACTTCAGGAAGAGCCGCTGAAGGTAAACTACAAAGGGATCGACGTGTACAAGCTTGCACAATGGAGCCAGGGCCCCGTCATGCTGCAAGCCCTGAACATACTGGAGAACATCGACGTGAAAAGCATGGGATTCAATTCCGCGCGCTACATCCATACGCTTTACCAGGTCATGAACCTGACATTCGCGGACCGCGACTTCTATTACGGAGATCCTTATTTCCCGCCTGAAGAGCCGATGAAAGGGCTGCTGTCGAAAGAGTACGCGAAAGAAAGGGTGAAGGCTCTCAACCACGATGTGAACGATGCCCACGCCACTCCGGGCGATCCCTACCCTTTCGAGGGAAAGACCAATCCCTACCAGGACTACCTGAAGCTCTGGAAGCAGGCTTCTCTTGAAAAGTCGAACAAAGCGATCGATGAAGCCTACCTCCGAAATGTCTGGCTGGGAACCACGTCGATAGAAGCCGCCGATAAGGAAGGCTGGGTCGTGTCAGTCGTTCCAAGCGGTGGATGGATCCCTGCCTGCATCGCGGGTCGCACCGGGGTGGGAATGAGTCAGCGGATGCAAAGCTTTGTAACGGATCCGAAACTGAATCCCTACAATGTCGTTGAGCCAGGCAAAAGGCCGAGGGTGACGCTGACACCGACGATGGCACTGAAGGATGGGCTACCTTTTCTCTCATTCGGCGTGCAGGGCGGAGATACCCAGGACCAAAACCTGCTCCAGTTCTTCCTCAATGTTGTCGAGTTCGGTATGAATGTGCAGGAAGCCGCCGAGGCTCCCAACATCAACACCTACCAGCTTTACCTGTCGCTGGGCGACGAAGACCGCAAGCCAAAACCCGGAAACATCCTTCTTCATGAGTCCACGCCTCCGTATGTACGAAAAGCCCTGCGGGAAATGGGCTACACACTGCAATTCCAGGAAAGAACTTCCGGCCCCATCAACGCCATCTACTTCGACCGGAAGCACCATACTTTCTGGGGCGGGTCCAGTAATTACGGCGACGACTATGGCATCGGTTGGTAAGCAAAGAACGCGGGCTGTGCGATCGTTGAAAAGAATTGAAAGATTCTGTAACTTATAGGTCATTAAATCCACTGCTTATGAAAATCATCCTGGTTATTTGCCTGGTCGTATGCGCCAGTATATCTTTTGCCCAGTCGATTCCTTCGGCGGAAATACAGATCAAGACAGCCCTGCTCGCCGCCCCGCAGGAACAACGCGAAAATGCCACCATCATGGGATATTCCCCGACAGGAGCGCTCGTGGTGCTGCGCAAAGGAACGAACGGAATGATCTGCCTTGCCGACGACCCGGCCCAGAAAGGGTTCAGCGCCGCCTGTTATCAGGAGGACCTCGACCCATTCATGGCCCGCGGCCGCGAGCTGAAGAAGGAAGGAAAGTCGTCGAAGGAGATCTTCGATATGCGCGAGCAGGAAGTGAAATCCGGAAAGCTGAAGATGCCGAAACAGCCGGCCACGCTGTACGTCTATTCCGCCTCCGACGAGAACTACAACGCTACCACAGGAGATATCCAGAACGGCTACCTGCGCTACGTGATCTACATCCCCTACGCCACTGCGGAGAGCACCGGCCTGCCTATCAAACCTGAATTCCCCGGGCAACCCTGGATCATGGATCCCGGCACCCATCGCGCTCACATCATGATCAATCCGCCGAAGAATACGAACCCGTAGGAGACAGGGGGAATGTTAATCACCGCAAAGGCGCTGAGGCGCAGAGAATGCATAAGTCTTAGTTGCCCGCTTTGCGTTCCGTGTGAATTCTCCGGATGATCCCCGCTCGTCGATTGTCGTTTATTACCGTTGAAAGGCAGGTCTAAGGGTACACTTGACATTGGTGTGAATTGCGCGGAAGAACTCCGTTCGCAGAATGCAGTTTATTATTGTTGAAATGCAGGTCAGTGGGGTCTCCAGACATCACTTTACATTCGGTGTAAATTCTCCAGAAGAACTCTAATAGTAGATTTGTGGTTTATTCGGTTCAAAGGCAGGTCTAAATGTCCACTTGACTCTCTGTGTGAATTCCGCGGAAGAACTCCGCTTGCAGAATGCAGTTCATTATGGTTAAAATGCAGGTCAGTGAGGTCTCTGGACTTTACCGAACGATTCGCGTAAATGACAAAGGCACACACTTGCATTTCAACCGGCATTTTTACCTGCCATTTAACCTGCATTTAGACCTGCATTTAGACCTGCATTTAAACCTGCATTTAAACCTGCATTTAAACCGGTATTAAACCAGCATCCCTCCGCGGTTTATTTAACTTATCCGCTCTACAACCCCCTGGCTATCCCTAGTTCCAGACCGCGGAGCTCGGCCAGCCCTCTGAGCCTGCCGATCGCCGAGTAGCCGGGATAAGTAGTCTTCTTCAGGTCGTCAAGCATTTGGTGGCCGTGGTCCGGGCGCATCGGTATCGAAACCTTTCTCCTTTTCATCAGCGCCACGATCTCCTTTACCACCGCATACATGTCTGTGTCCCCGCCGAGATGGTCCGCCTCATAGAAATTGCCTTCGGAATCTCTCTTCGTGTTGCGCAAGTGAAGGAAATGGATGTGGTCTCCCAGCCTGCGAATCATACCGGTGAGGTCGTTGTCCGGGCGGACGCCATAGGAACCGGTGCAAAAGCAAAGTCCGTTGGCCGGAGAAGGCGCCGCATCGATAAGCTCCCGGGCATCCTGCTCCGTGCTCACCACACGGGGAAGGCCCAGGATCGGGTATGGCGGATCATCCGGATGAATGGCCATCTTCAACCCTGCGGATTCCGCCACGGGCACAACCTCCCGCAAAAAATCGAACAGGTGCTGCTTGAGTTTCGCCGCGTCGATATGATGATACTGTTTCAGCGCGGAAAGGATCTGTTCCTCGGTAAACCGTTCCTCGCTGCCCGGCAACCCGAGCAGGGCATTGCGGTACAGCGTTTCCTTTTCCTCCGCCGTCATCGTGCCCAGCCGTTCTTTCGCCTTCCGCATCTGCTCGGGAGTATAATCCTTTTCCGCCCCCGGTCTTTTGAGGATGAACAGGTCGAAGGCGACAAACGCGTTCTTCTCGAAGTAAAGCGCCTTGCTGCCATCCGGCATCCGGTACGAAATATCGGTCCGCATCCAGTCGAGTATAGGCATGAAGTTGTAGGTCACCACCTTCAGCCCACACTTTGCCACGTTGCGCAAACTCTCCTTGTAGTTCGCGATATATTTTTTGAACTCACCCGTCTGCTTTTTGATATCCTCGTGAACAGGCAGGCTTTCGATGACCGTCCAGGTCAGGCCCGCGTCCTTCGCGAGCGCCAGCCGCTTGTTGATCTCTTCCGGCGTCCACACCTCTCCCACGGGGATGTGGTGCAGCGCCGTCACGATCCCGGTACACCCGGCCTGGCGTATATCCCAAAGACTCACCGGGTCATTCGGACCATACCACCGCATGGTCTGTTCCATTAACATGTTCTCCATTCTATTTCAGGTTACATCCGGAAACCCTCTTCCGGAATTTTATTATTTGCGGCCAAATATAAGACAACATTGCATCAATCGTCACGGTCATTTTCTCGCACGATGATTTGTGGTTTTGAAACTATTAAAGAACTTCCGGACGGGCAACCGTATGAGGGAAGAATTTTGCATCTTGACATTTTCTTTCCCCGAAAAAAACCGCCCGCTATGACCAAGGTAAAATGGATCGCCTTTGCCCTGCTCCTCTCCGTGACAGGCTCGCGCGCCGAAGACGAAGGAAAAATCGACAGCGAGCAGTTCGCGCACGTGAAAAGCCTCCTGAATATCCAGCACAACGAAGCGATGTGGTGGAGAAACGCCTGCCTACTTTATTTCCAGACGTTCGCCAAAAAGCCGATTCCCGAGAACTATGAAAAGCCCGATCATACGCTGGTGTATTACGAAGCCCTTCAGTTTCCTTACGCTCCCGGCATCCGCCCGAGGTGGTAACCGTACATACTGACCCGCGCGACACGCCTCCGCGTCAGGTTTAAATGCAGGTCTTGGTTGTACGCTTGACTTTCAATGTGATTTGGCACGAGAACTCCGCTGGCAGGTTTGAAGTTTATTATGGTTAAACAGCAGGTAATTAAGGTCTGAGGGCATTACCGAACGATTCGGATGAAAATATTAACCGCCAAGGCGCGAAGGCGCAAAGGGTTTGTTGGGAACCCTCGCTGGTGCTCGGGTAGCGAAACATGCGGAGAAATGAAAGTTGAAACGCAGGTTTAAATCCCTGTAGAAACCAGGACGTATGTATTCTTTGCGCCTCAGCGCCTTTGCGGTGAAAACTTTTAACACCCCCTGGCGATGGCGCGCATGACCCGCTCCACCATTCCGTCGCAATAAATAAGATTGAACTCGAAGATATCCTCGGGCGTATACA
>DASVOT010000540.1:0-1959 GCA_036383235.1 Chryseosolibacter sp. | reverse complement strand
ACATCAGAAACACTGTGAATGACTCTACGGTAACCTGGGCCCGTTTATGATCACCGGGCTCATGGACGACGAAACCAACAAGTCGCACCTGAAATTCGACGCGCTGGTCTCCTCTTCCTCCATGCCGGCATTGTCGAATGGAAATAAAATCGAAAACCTGGATAACAACTGGCAGTACAACCGCAGCTATACCTATGTCATGCTCAACGCCGGGAAATCACAAAATGACCTGGCGGTTTCCCTTGCCGATGCCATACATCACAAAAATGAAGAGCTGAAAGAAATCAAGGGCTTTGAGCTGATTCCGGAGCGGCTGACGGACATCACTCCGGGAAGACTGGTGAGCAATGAAACAAGACAGACCCTTCCCCTGGTTGCTTATTATTTTCTTGCGGCCCTGGCCCTCATCATCCTTGTCTCAGCTTGCCTCAACTACACCAGTCTGTCGACGGCAAGGGCTCTCACGCGCGCCAAGGAGATTGGCGTCAGAAAGGTAACAGGTGCGTTCAGAAAAGACCTCGTGTATCAGTTTCTTGGTGAGGCTATAATTACCGCTGTTTTCGCACTCGGGCTGGCGATGCTGATGCTTGTCTTTCTCAAATCGGCGTTCCTGCAGCTGTCAATGAACCGGTATCTTCAGTTTTCCCTGGAGAGCAACCCCGGGATCTATATTGCCTTCGTCCTCTTTGCAGTATGCACCGGACTTGCCGCCGGATTTTACCCGGCGCTCTACCTTTCCCGGTTCCGCCCCGTGAAAGCATTCAGGAATACCGAAGGGCTGGCCTCGGGAAAACCGACGATGCGCAGGATGCTCGCCGTCTGCCAGTTTGTGATCTCCCTGTTTTTCATTACCACCTCCCTCCTGCTATTCAATCAGGTCAGGCATTTTATGCAATTTGATTATGGATTCACTCCGGACAACATCGTCAACGTCTCACTGCAGGGCAACAGCTACCGGAGAGTCTCCCGCGAATTCAGCTCGGTACCCGGAGTATCCTCCATCTCCGCATGTAATTACCTTCCTTCCACGGGCACCGACAATGGCATGCGTGTCAGGCAGGCAGGAACGGATATGGAGTTTGAGCGCGTGATCATCATGAGCACGGACGAAAAATTCGCAAGCAACCTTGGAGTGAGGCTTGTGGCAGGAAAGCATCTTGAGCCGACCGACTCGATCAGCCACACCATCTTAGTCAACCAGGCAGCGGTTAAAGCGATCGGTTACCGGCAGGCCTCCGATATCGTCGGGCAGATCGTGGAAGTAGAGGGAAGCAGGGAACAGCTGGAAGTGGTCGGCGTAGTTGAAGATTTTTTTGTCAGGATGCCGAGCGGTGAGGACAAAATCAGTCCACTCGTGTTGCGCAATCAGCCGAGGGAATTCAAGTATGCGAACGTCAAAATCACATCTGCCGACCCCATGGCGGCGGTCGAAAGTCTTCAAAAAGTATGGCAACGCATCGATCCCTATCATCCTTTCCAGTACCGGTTTTACGATGAACAGCTTGCCTCTATAAACCAGGGTCTGTTTGATATCATCTCGATCACCGGCTTCATCGCCTTCCTCTCCGTGAGCATCGCTTGCCTGGGACTGTTGGGAATGGTAGCTTATTCCTCCGAGAGGAAAACGAAGGAAGTCGGAATCCGGAAAGTGCTTGGCGCCGGCGGTGTCGGGATTGCCGTTCTTCTTTCCAAAGATTTTTTGAAGATACTTCTCGTTGCCATTTTCATTGGGGCGCCTCTTAGTTTCTTTGTGAATAATCTTTGGCTTCAGAAGTTTCCCAATCGCGTGTCGTTCGGACTGCCGACAATTCTGCTTTCGACGCTGATGCTTCTGCTCCTCGGCCTGGTCACGATCGCATCCCAAACCCTCGCAGCATCCCGTCGCAACCCCGTCGATGTCCTAAAGAACGACTAAACCAAACTCCCCTATACCCTATACCTTATACCCTATACCTTATA
>DASVOT010000539.1:0-2096 GCA_036383235.1 Chryseosolibacter sp. | reverse complement strand
GATGCCGCAGAATTATGTGCTGGTGAACGATCAGGACGCGCGCGACATGAACCTCGCTCCCGGAGCCATCCTCGACTTCGAGGTAAACCGGCAGCCCTATCATTTACCGGTTGTCCTCAGCACCACCATCCCAAGAGGCATGGGCGGAATGCCCTACGGACTTCCGGGATTACCGTTTGTTGATTTACCAGCCTGGGCAATTTTAAAAACCTCTTCCCATGGATGAACCCATAAACCCGATAATCATTGTCCTTGTCGTACTGGGCGGCGTGATGGCCGTGGCGCCGGGCCTGATCTGGCTCGAGCGCAGGCTGCTCGCACTCTGGCAGGACCGGTACGGTCCGAACAGGGCAGGGCCGTTCGGAATATTGATCGTTCTCGCCGATACGTTGAAGCTCTTCTTCAAAGAAGACTGGATCCCGCCCTTTGCTGACAGGAAAGTATTTTTCATCGCTCCCGCCATCGTCATGATCGCGGCGCTCATGGGTTTTGTCGTCATTCCCTTCGCGCCGGGCTTTATGGTGTCGGACCTCAACATCGGAATTCTTTTTTTCCTTGCTTCCTCTTCCATGGGGGCGTACAGCATCATCCTGGGAGGGTGGGCGTCCAACAATAAATACGCGCTGCTCGGCGCGATGCGGGGCGCAGCCCAAATGATCTCCTATGAAGTGTTCATGGGCCTTTCGATCATGGGTGTGGTCATCCTGTCCGGCTCGTTCAGCCTTCATACCATCGTGGAATCGCAGGCAGGCATGTGGAATGTCGTGCCCCAGTTCGTGGGCTTTGTCATCTTCCTCATCGCCGGGATCGCCGAAACGCACCGCCTGCCTTTCGACATTCCCGAATCTGAAAGCGAGATCATCGCCGGGTTTCACTCTGAATATTCCGCCATGAAATTCGGGATGTTCTTCGTGGGAGAATACGTGGGAATCGTGCTGATCTCGAGTTTAACGGTAGCGCTGTACTTCGGGGGCTGGCTCGGCCCGGCCTTCCTGCCGCCGGCGGTCTGGTTCATACTGAAAACATTTGCGTTCATCTTCCTCTTCATCCTGCTTCGCGCGTCGTTGCCGCGTCCGCGCTATGATCAGCTGATGGACTTTGGATGGAAAATATTGCTTCCCATCACCATCATCAACCTGCTGATTACTGCCGGCGTGGTACTGGTGAACGAAAAAGGGTGGCCCTGGTAAAAAAATATTAACCGGCTGCGGTCTGGTCCGCCAGCCAAAACAAGGAGGTTCTTATGCTGAGTATAATTCGAAGTATGTGGCTCGTGTTCCTGCACATGTTCCATAAGCGCGACACGATCCTCTACCCGGAAGAGAAGCCGAAGCTCACCACCCGGTGGCGCGGCAGGATTGTCCTGACACGCGATCCGGATATGGGCGAACGATGCGTGGGCTGTTATCTCTGCGCGGCGGCGTGTCCCGTTGACTGCATCTCCCTGCAGGCCACCGAAGATGCCACCGGGAGAAGGTATCCCGAATTCTTTCGCATCAATTTCTCACGCTGTATTTTCTGCGGTTACTGCGAGGAGGCGTGCCCAACGTACGCGATACAGCTTATCCCGGACTTCGAGATGGCTGAATACGACCGCCAGAACCTCGTCTACGAAAAGAAGGACCTGCTGATCAATGGCCAGGGAAAATACCACGGCTATAATTATTACAAGGTCGCCGGCCTGGCCATCGGAGGAAAAGGAAAAGGCGAAGCGATCAATGAAAATCCCCCCGTTGATGTAAAAAGTTTATTACCCTGACATGGAAGCAACATTTTATATATCCGCAGCGGTGGCGATCGTGGCGACGATCATGGTGATCACCAGCTACAACATGATCCACGCGCTCATTTACCTGGTCGTTTCCTTTCTTTCGATCGCCGTCGTTTTTTTTGTGCTTGGCGCTCCGTTCATCGCCGCGCTCGAGGTCATCATTTACGCGGGCGCCATTGTGGTGCTGGTCATATTTGTGATCATGATGCTCAACCTCCGGCACGAGACGGTCGAGGAGGAAAAAAGATGGCTGACCCGGGATATATTCATTTTCCCCGCCATCCTCTCGCTGATCCTGCTGGCCGAGCTGGTCTACATCCTGGTT
>DASVOT010000538.1:0-9444 GCA_036383235.1 Chryseosolibacter sp. | reverse complement strand
AACGAATCGCTTTTCGGCTATCCTCCGGCCGCATATGCTTATAGCATTAGCATGGCCCTGATGTCAACAGTGATACCTTCTTATCTCATCTCGGAGAGTATCAAACGCATTGGCGCGGATCATTCCGCCATTGTCGCCAGTATCGGACCGGTATCAACCATCGTACAGGCCTACATTTTTTTGGGGGAACCTATCCTGGCTTTGCAGGTGGCCGGAACGGCTCTGATAGTCTTGGGTGTGCTCATAATCAGCAAAAAGAAGTGACCGCGAAATCCGGGCGAAACTTGTTCAGGAGAGAAATTCGCCGGCACGCGGTCGCCGTGACAGAGGTTATCGATATTCTTCTTACTTTCAAATCAAATTTATGAGAACCCTCCTGCTATTCTTACTTGTTTCCTCAGCGTCCACCGCCCTGCACGCACAGAAGAAAAGCTATACCATCGTGTTCCTCAACACAAAAGCCACTGCGGAAAAGCTGGACGAGCAGGCAGCACAAAAGCTGATGGATGGACACATGGCGAACATCAGAAAGCTTTTCGAGGAGGGAAAACTCCTGGTGGCCGGACCATTCGACGGCGGCGGCGGAATTTTCATTTTTAATACTACTTCCTCCGACGAAGCGGAACACTGGCTCCAAACCGACCCGGCCGTACAGGCGAACCGGTGGAACATCGAGATCCTTCCTTACATTCCCCGCAAAGGATCGATATGTCCTGTGACAGGCCCCGTTCAAATGGTTTCATATACGTTTGTCAGGTTCACGGCTGTGGTACAAAAGTATACGGCCGCAACGTATCCGATCATTATCCGGCAGCATGAGGCGTTTATGAACCAGATCGTAACGGCATCCGATATCGTGACCGAGGCGATCTTTGGCGCGAATGAAGGAGGAATTCTCATCCTGAAAGGAGAGCTGCCATCCGATGCCTTCTCAGATGACCCGGGCGTGCAACAACAACTGCTGGACGTCCAGGTGAAGAAACTCTACGTCGCAAAAACAAGTTTCTGCGAGTGAGCTATCCCTCCGTGGTCTTCAACTCCGGATTTGTCTCCGTAGAGTAAGAAGACTCAAGCGTGAATTCTTTCAGCACATCCCATGTCTTGCCGTTGTGTTTAAGCAGGGCAATCTTGTCGGCCATAAATTCCGCCTTGTATTCTTTTTTTGAAAACTCCTGCCAGGCGAGGTGATATGCGGGCTTTTTCAGGTCCCTGAACGCAAGCGTAAGATGCGGGTGGAACGGCTTGTCCTGGTAGTTCGCATTGAAAATATCCAGCTCGCGCTTGAAAAATTTGTGAAGGTTTTGCTGCAAGTCGTCGAGCGCGTCGCTTTCCGTCACGTTCATAAAGATTACACGCGGCGGAAAAGAAGAAAAATTGTCAAGACAGAGCTTGATTGGATCGCATTTGCTGGCGAAGGTCTCCAGGGCAGTGACCAGTTTCCGTTCTTTTTGCTCTTTCCAGTAAAATGGCATGTGCAGGGTAATATGCGGGGGAGAGTTTAAAGCGGCTTTAGTATGATAAGTCTCGCGGCAATATTCCTTCAGCTTCCACGCGTCCTCGTACACCGGCGACGGCGGAATCAGCGCCACAAAATATTGTTTCTTTTTTTCCGCTTTAGGTGCCATTGGATTCTCTGGATCGATCCTCGTAGTACATCTCTTCCCTTCTAAAAACCCGGGCCAAACCATTTCGGGCGCCGGAACGCGCAGGCCGGATTACCGGACCCTCGTCCTGAGGTCCCGATTTGTCTCAACGCTTAAAAGACCACCTTCAGTTTTCTGCCCATAACACCTTTCCTGAAACCCTGCAGCATCCAGTGTCACAAGACCATTAACAGGATAAAGAGGACGAGCAAGACCCCGGCGAGGAACACGCTCGTCAATATCGGTTTGTGAAAGGCGATATAGGCTCTCGTTTCCTCCTCGCGAGGATTAAAGCGCGTCTTCCGGTAGGACGAACTCCTTCCCGGGACAAGCGCGTAAATGGCCAGGAACAACAGGTACACCGTCGCGCCGCCAAAAATCCACACGGCGAAGTTTCCCAGCGGAGCGAGAATGTAGCTTGCGCAAAAACTGACGCATGCCAGCGCTGCAAACACCAGCGCTCTCTTCCGGCGACCGTTCGTTGAGGCGTTCATTATACCGGGTCTTTATCATCAGACTCCGCTTCTAAAGATCGGAATTTTTTTAAAGATTCTCCTTGATGAACGACAGCATCATGGTGTAAAGATGATGCCTGGTCTCGCCACCTTGTATTCCATGATGTTTATCCGGATAATAAAACGATCTGAACTGCTTGCCCGCGTTGACCAGCGCGTCTTCCAGCACCACGGAATTCTGAAAGTGAACATTGTCGTCACCCGTGCCGTGGATCAGCAAAAACTTTCCCTCAAGCTTTGCCGCATACGTCGAGGGAGAGTTGAGATCATATCCGTCCGGATTGAGCTGCGGAGTCTGAAGGTAACGCTCGGTGTAGATCGTGTCGTAAAATCGCCAGTTGGTTACCGGCGAGACGGCGATGCCGACCTTAAAGGTACCCGCCCCTTTCGTCATGGCGAGCGAAGACATGTATCCGCCATAGCTCCAGCCCCAGATACCGATTCGGCTGCCATCGACATATTCCAGCGACGAAAGGTATCTCGCCCCCGCGATCTGGTCTTCCAGCTCATACTTGCCCAACTGCTTATACGTAACTTTCTTAAATGCCTCACCCCGGCCGCCCGTTCCCCGCGGATCGATGACCGCAACAATATACCCGTTCTGGGTGAGCATCTGATGGAAATAGAAGTGCCCGCCTCCCCATTCGTCCTCTGTTTCCTGGGATCCGGGACCGCTGTACTGGTATACCATGACCGGATAATCTTTTGATGGATCAAAATTGCGGGGCTTGAGCATGTACCCGTTCAGGGTGACTCCCGCATCGTCTGTGAACGTAAAATATTCCTTTGGCACAATACCGTGTTCCTCCGCGGCTTTCCGCAGCCCTTCATTGCGTTCCAGGACCTTGAGCGGCACATTTCCGCGCGTGCGATACAACGTCACTACCTTCGGATGACTTGCGCTCGAGGTATGATCAATAAAAAACTGAAAATCACTGCTCATGTCGATGGCGTGCACTCCGGCCTCCCGGGAAAGCCGCTCTTTTCTTTTTCCGTCGAAGGACACCGAATAAAACTGCCGCTCCAGAGGCGAAACTTCTGTGGAGAGGTAGTAGCACACCTTCGCTTTCTCATCAATGCCGACCAACTCCGACACCTCAAAATCACCACTCGTGATCGTGCGGACCAGCGTTCCATCCAGTGAATACAGGTACACATGTTTATACCCCTCCGCCTCGCTGCTGCAAATGAACTGCTTGCCGTTGGCGAGATAGGTGAGGTCATCCAGGACCTCGATATCGAAATAGGTGCCTGTCTTTTCATCCAGAATGACCTTTGGATTTCCAGTCGTCGCGTCCACATGCAGCAAAAGGAGGTGATTCTGAAGGCGGTTCAATTCGCGTATAGCGAGAACGTTAGAATCCCTCGTCCATTTGATCCTTGGAATGTAAACATCGGGGTCTTCACCGGTATCCGCTTTCACTTTTTTTCCGGACTCAAGGTCATAAAACCAGATTTCGACAACCGAGTTTTTCTCGCCTGCCTTCGGATACTTGTAGCGATAATCTACCGGGTATAAAAAATCCCCCCAATACTGCAGGTTGTACTCTCTTACCTGGCTCTCGTCGAACCGGTAATACGCTAGCTTCGATCCGTCGGGTGACCATTCGAAAGCCACCACAAAGCTGAGTTCTTCCTCGTACACCCAGTCAGTCGTTCCATTGATGATCGAATTGAACTTCCCGTCGCTGGTCACCTGGTGTTCTTTCATGTCGGAAAGAGTCACGTAGAACAGATTATTGTCCCTGACAAAAGCGACCTTGCCGCCATCCGGCGAAAACGTGGCATACGATTGCCGGCCCCCGGCCAGCGCTTTCACACGTTTGACATCCAGGTCGTAGACGTAATACTCGGCCACAAACGACCTTCTGTAAATACTCTTCCGGTTCGTTTGCAGGAGGATTTTCTTTTCATCGGCGCTGAAGGAATAATCGTCAATCTCGAGCGGAGTCGGAAGCCGGCTGCCATCCACCAGCGTTTCAACCGGCCTGCCGGTAGTGATATCGTTCTTGACAACCTTGTTGTCGGTCAAAGTAGTATAGAACTTGCCGTCGTTCATCCAGTCAATGCCACTGACATCTCTCTCGTAAAAAGTATTTCGCGTAGTGAAATCGTCCACGGAGATCGGGGTCTGCGCCTGAAGCACGGCGCAGCCGAAGAGGGATAAGAAAAAAACCAACCGGAATTTATTCATAGGCATCTGCTGAAATCGTGGCCCAATTTTTACAATATTGTTGAATAATCAAATCGGATTCTTTCGGAATGAGTGATTATGATATTATTATCGTCGGCGGCGGTCCGATCGGGTTGGCTTGTGGCATCGAAGCCAAAAAAGCAGGATTTTCTTACCTCATCATTGAGAAGGGATGCCTCGTGAATTCGCTTTACAACTATCCGCTTAACATGACATTCTTCTCCACCTCCGAAAGGCTGGAGATAGGAGGCGTGCCGTTTATTTCACACGGCCCGAAACCCAACCGCTTCGAGGCGCTGGAATATTTCAGGAGAGTCTGCATGAGCTGGAAGCTGAATATCAGGCTTTACGAAAAAGTGCTCACCTCCCAGAAGGTCGGGGGCATCCACCACGTTCAAACGAACCGGGGGGAATACCGGGCAAAGGTGCTGATCCTTGCGCTCGGCTTTTATGATCTCCCGTTCCTACTCAACGTGCCCGGCGAAGATCTTCCAAAAGTGAGGCACTATTACGACGAACCGCATCCCTATTTCGGACAAAAAGTTGCCGTCATCGGCGCGTCCAACTCGGCGGTGGATGTCGCGCTGGAAACGTGGCGGAAGGGTGCGGAGGTCACCATGATCGTGAAAGGTGGCTCCATCGGTGAGAACGTCAAATACTGGGTGCGGCCGGATATTGAGAACCGTATCCGCGAGGGATCCATCAAATGCTATTACAATTCCAGGGTCCTGGCGATCACACCCGCTGCCATTGAGATTGAGACGCCGGAAGGAAGGCAATCCATTCAGAACGATTTCGTGATGGCCATGACCGGTTATCAGCCGCCGTTCGAGTTCATGGAATCGCTCGGCATCCGGTTTCACGATGATGCGGACCATACACCGGTGTACGATGAAGCGACGATGGAGACCAACGTCCCGGATCTTTACCTCGCCGGAGTGGTGTGCGGAGGCCTGAAGACGAACAAATGGTTTATTGAAAATTCAAGGGTGCACGCCGAGATCATCATAAAAGACCTGCAAAGGAAATTCGCGGCGCTGAAAGCGCCGGCCTCATAAATAGGAGCAGGGACAAGGCGCGCCTTGTCCCTGTCCCGCCCCGTTATTTCAACGCATCAGCGGTGATCGTAACGTAAAAACGTGCCGTTAACGTAAAGGCTACGGGCGTCTCAGAGAACGTGCCGTCAAGATTGACGCCCACCTGTTTGTCGCCGAGGATATCCGCCGCAAAAGCGTTGAATCCCGCCGGGTTCGTACTGGTCAACTCGGTTTCCGCCGTGTTCTGCAGAGGAATCGATGAAGCCGTGACGAGTGTTTCGCCGGAAGCCAGCTTCAGGGAACCGTTTGTAAAACTAACAGCGCCAGGAGCGGCAAAGTTGCTGATCTCATAGGTGATCTTGTTGAGCCGGATCTCCCTGATCTTGTCTTTGTACTTCGCCACCTCCGGATCGTCCGTGGCATCCAGAATGGCAACATCCGAATAGACGACCGGGTTCTGACTGACGAGTTGTTCGTCGATCACAAAGTCCAGGGGCAGCGTGACGTCAAAGGTCACATCGTCGAGCTTGTTGAACAGCTCGCAGGCCGACAACGTGAGGCCGAGCAGGAAACTTCCCGCCAGACTCCTTACCATGAATTTCTTCATCTCCGTGGGGTTGAAAGTGTAGATGTTTAATTGATCAACGGCAAGAGAGGAAATTTACCGGTGTACGCCTTTATACAAATTCTTCAAGAATGGAAACCACCCTGGAGTGATAAGCACGGCCAAATAAATTCAGATGTACCAACAACGGATACAGGTTATAGATATCGAACCGTTCCCGATATCCCGGAATCAAGGGATACCCGTTGTTGTAGCTTTCGAAGAAAAGACGGTCAAAACCTCCAAACAGCTGCGTCATGGCGAGGTCGACCTCCCGGTGCCCATAGTAGACGGCAGGGTCGATCAGGCACGGCTGCCCCGATCCGTCAGTCATGAGGTTGCCGCCCCAAAGGTCGCCGTGCAACAAGGAAGGAGCTTCCTGCGGCAACAGCGAGGGAAGCTTCTGAAAAAGGTTTTGAAATTTCGCATAAACACCATGATCGATCTTACCATTATTCAGGGCCAGGTCCAATTGTGCCTGCAGTCGGCGCCCAACAAAGAATTCCACCCAGGAGGAGTCCGGCGAATTGCTCTGCGGCAGGGCGCCGATATAGTTGTCATGATCGAGGCCGAAGGTGGCAGATGGCTGCCTGTGCAGCAGAGCGAGGCCGGCCCCAAAATGCTCCCAGTAACCGGAGGCTTTCTCTCGTCCGTCTATGTATTCGAGCAACAGAAACTGAATGCCATTCACAAAACCTTCGTGAATGACTTCGGGAACGGTCATGGAGTTGCAAGCCCGTAACAGCGAAAGACCACGCGCTTCGCTCGCAAACATTCCCGGAAATTTTATGGCGTCATTCCATTTCAGAAAGAATCGACCCTGGTCTGTGGTCAGCCGGCCCCCGCGGTTGATACATCCGCCGCCGGCAAAGGCAAATGCCGTAATCCTCGAGTTCGTAAGCATTTCGATCTGCTGAAAGACTTCCGGAGGGATCGAGGCAACCATGTCGTTATTTCCGCGATGCCAGGAGAATGTTCAATCCACCGTAATAATTACGAGGCATCGCCGCGTTGTAAAACCTCCCGCCAAACGCATTGAGGTCGTTTCCCAGACTGTATTTTTCGTCGAGGGCATTGTCAATTCCGGCAAAGACTTCGAGCCGGTGGCCATCACCGAGGGTGGCATGCCACCCTGCCCGTACCCCCAACAGTACGTACGATTCTGCAAAAGCAGTATTTGCATCATTGAGAGGAATGCGGTCGACATAGTTGACCGTCAGATTCGCGGTAACAGTTCTCCTGGTCAGGTCAAGGCCGCCCGAGAAAACCGTGGGCGCAATGCCGGTGAGCGCGTTACCTGAAAATACCTGGTCATCCACAGCGTATTCCTTGAAGCGGTAATGCTGGTATGCGTAGCTGGCCCATAGTTTGAAAGGAAAGACCGCACCTCCTTCTTCTGCGAAATCGAAGGATGCATACGCTTCGACGCCGCGTTGAGACGTCTTTCCCGCATTAACAAAATAATCCGCCCCGTCGGCGGCGTGTTGAACAACGATTGTGTTGCGAAGCCTGAAATCATATACGACTAGATCATAGCTCAGCTTTCGCCGGATCGCGCTTCCCCGCGCGCCCAGCTCAAGGCTGTTGCCGCTCTCTGCCTTCAGATTATTGTTGAACGTATTGGTTGACGGGCGGACTTCCGCGAGTGTCGGCGGTGAGAATCCATCGCTGTAGCTGGCATAGACAGCGATTGCCTCCGAAAATTTCTTCAGCAAAGCGACCCTGGGCGAAAGCACCACGTCGAAATTCCGATGTTGCTCGACGCGCGGCAAAGGCTCTACCCTGATAAAACCATATTTAAGAAAATTCACGCTGGCGCCGGCGGTCAGAAAGAATTTACCGGGAAAGACAATATCGCCCTGCGCGAAGACAAGCCCGCCTTTGGAGGAAAGCTCGTCGCGGACCTGTACGGTGTCGCGCCGGCCGGCGATATTACCGAATACGCCGATCGGCGAAGCAAAGTATTGATATTCTCCGCCGAAGCTGATCTTTCCTCCTGGCAAACGCTCATGCTCAGGCAAACGGAAGACCGTCGCCGTTCGCAGTCCGAGATTTGTTTCGTCGCGTTCCTCGTAGTTGCGGATGGTAGGGTTCCGGTATGCGGAGAATCCACCGTATAGCCCGCCCGTTGTTGACCACTGGTTGTTCCACTCCTGATCGTAGACCATCCCACCGAACACCGTCTGGTTCCTGACCGCGGCTTTGAGGTCTACTGCGCCGGGACGGGCCTGATGCGGATCCGCGTCATACTGGGTCTTGTTCAGCGCACCAGGAGTTCCGTAGGAAAGATCGGAGAAAATCAGTGTCGGCGACAGTGTCCCTTTCTCCCCCACCCGGATGTTAACGTCCGCATTCAGTGCATCCCGTCGCAACGATGTTTGCTCGCGATATCCCTCCGACTGATGATGGGCAAACTGAACATTGGCGCTGACGCCTTCGTTGCGGAATTGGCCACTGAGCAGGTACCTTTGTAGTCCATAACTGCCAAACACCGCGCTTGCCCCTATCTGATCGCCTTTTACCTGGGGACTTTTTATCAGCAGCACTCCGCCGGTGCCGGCGCCGTACAAACTTCCACCCGGTCCTTTGATTATTTCCAGCGTCCCGATAGCATTGAAGTCCAGCAGGTTCAGGTATGTATTACCACCGCCGTCTGTGAAGGGCAAACCATTCCAGTAAGCTTTTACATTGCGAACGCCAAAGGGCGACCGCAACGAGCTCCCCCGAATGGAAAACCGGTAACTGCCGGGCGATCGCTCTTCCATTCGCACGCCGGGGATGAGATTCACTGCCGGTAGAATAGAAGTATTGCTGAATCGCCGCAGATCCTGCGTCTTGAGGAAGCCGACGGAAGCAGGCACTTCCCCCAGCTGCCGGTTCGTTTCGTAAGCTTCTATCACGACCTCCTGCAGGAGCTTCGATGAATCTGCCCCGATTTCCTGGGCAAACAAACAGCCGAAAGCATGTATCAGCGTAAGAGTAAGGATCAGTCTCATACTGCAATACTATGCGAAAAGAACCTAAAACAACAAGGATTTTTAACCGGCGGCGAGAAGGGATTCCACCGATTTTGCGCCAGGGAAAAATTCCAGCAAACGCAGCATAACCCGGTCAACAAGCGTGTCGGGGCAGGAGGCGCCGCTGGTCAGGACGATCCGCACGGTAGGTTTCGACGGCAGGAAGTCGCGGGTTATTACTTTCTGTTTATTTGGATAGTCAAAGTGGTGGATCTCGGTGCCCGATACGACCTCTTTCTCGGAATTAATAAAATAGGTCGGGAACTTGCGGGCACACAATTCCACAATGTGGGATGTATTCGAGCTGTTATATCCGCCCACTACCACGGCGAGGTCGGCGTCCGTCCGCAGCAATTCATAGGTCGCGTCCTGATTATCATTGGTTGCATAGCACAGGGTGTCGCGCGTATCGGCAAAGTGGTCCTTGATATGAG
>DASVOT010000537.1:0-11413 GCA_036383235.1 Chryseosolibacter sp. | reverse complement strand
GCGGATCCCGGCAATGACGAAGGTCTTAATGGATCACAATCTGAACTCCGGCGTTTCAATGACATTGCTGACATGGCGGGCGTGATCTTTCACGGTTACCCGCAGCTTCAGCGTCTTGATGCTGAACAGGGTGGTAAAGCCGAGTGAGGTCATGCTGTACCGAAGCGTCCCGTCAATGGAGCTCTGCTTGTCGGAGAAGACGGGAAATCTTCCGTCGAAGGTGGTGCAGTATTCCTTCCTCCAGTCAAATTCCCGGAACCCGTCGGGCGCTGAAGGGTCTCTCACAAGAAAATCTACTTCAATATTGTAATGGTCGGGATTCGGAGTGTAGTAAAGGGTGTCGCGTATCTGGTAATACATTTTGCCGTCAGAGCCGGCGAGGCTGTCAACCAGCTTGACCATAGGGTCGAGCGCCACGAGCGCTGATTTTTCAATCAGGAGCCGGCGGCCGTCTGAGGAGTTTGATGCGTCGAGCTTTCCGCCCAGATATTCGTAGTCAGCGCAATCAAAGGCAGGCGGCAGGAAACTGTACTCGGGCTTCTTCCGAGTGCGGAAGAATACGAGCTTCCCTTTCCCGGGATCGGGCACTAGCAGAATGTCGTACTGATCCTGGCCGGCAAAAGCCGCAACCGTCGAAAGCGGCTCAATTTTACCCTGGTTTTCCTGGTAGAAGAACGAATCCTGATAAGGAGCGCTGATGTCGTCGGGTTGGTTGGAAAAACCGAGATCCCCGTCTCCGTCTTTAAAATTGATGTAGAGGTTAAGCGAATCAAAATCTGAAGGATCCGGCGAATCGACAAACTCGATCTTCTCAAATTCGATCTGAGGAACAACCGGGAATTCAGGTGCGTCGAAACATGAACCGGAAACGATGACCAGAAAAGATAATAGCCCCAAACCCTTAATTAACTTCATTTTACTTTTTTAATTACGGTCAAATTACGCAAACGCTTGGAATCTTTTAAAAGTTTTAACCTCGATTTATGTTCTGTAAACGAACGGAACTTCGACGATATTGCTTTACAACTATTTCATTTTCAAGCAGAAAACAACAAAGTATACAGACAATATATAAACAACCTTCGCTTTGATATCGGCACTGTGTCTGCCATCACCGATATTCCCTTCCTGCCTATATCCTTTTTCAAAGATCATGTAGTAAAAACTGGTGCCTGGACGCCGGAGGCGAATTTTACCAGCAGCGGCACTACAGGCAGGCAAACGAGCACTCACCCGGTCAAAAAACTGGACTCATACCTGACGACCTCAGTGCAATGTTTTGAATTTTTTTTCGGGCCTATTGAAGAGTACCGTTTTCTTGCCTTGCTGCCCTCGTACCTGGAGCGCAAGGACTCCTCGCTGGTGGTGATGATGGATCATTTCATCAAAAAAACCCGCATGGCCGGATCGGGTTTCTATTTGCACAATGTCCGGGAATTGCTGGAAGACCTTCAAAAAGAGAGAGCAGGGGACAAAAAAACAGTTCTATGGGGCGTGACCTTTGCACTTTTGGATCTGGCAGAGCGTTATCATCCGGACCTGAGCCATTGTATGATTGTGGAGACGGGAGGGATGAAAGGCAGGAGGGAGGAGATCACCCGTCCGGAGCTTCACGAGGTTCTGACGCGGGCCTTTGGAGTAGAGACAATATGCTCGGAGTACGGAATGACCGAATTATTTTCCCAGGCCTATAGCCGTGGTAAAAACGCATTTTTTTGCCCTCCCTGGATGAGGATCATCGCCCGCGACATAACTGACCCCATGCAGAAAGGGTTACTTAATGAAACCGGTGGGATTAATGTCATAGATCTGGCGAATGTAGACTCGATCGCCTTTCTGGAAACCGAAGATATCGGGAGGGTCTGCCAGGATGGGTCATTTGAGGTGCTGGGCAGGCTGGATAACACCGATATGCGGGGATGTAACCTGATGGTTGAATAACCTATACGGGCGTTAAAGCACAGGCTTAAGCCGCCGGGTTTGTTTTCTTCTGAAAGAATTTTAATTTTGTTTAAACCAAAAGCTCAGCTAAATGAAAAAGATTGTTGCTTTCGTCCTGTTATCGGCATTTTTGACTGCCTGCAGCCAATACACGTGCCCAACGTACAGCAAGAAAGAAGCCCCTGCCAGCCATTCCGAAACGAGGATCTGATTTCCCTTCTAAAGGTATTTTTCCACGTCCTGGGCAGAGATCTCTTCTCCACTCATGATGACGAGGCGTTCAATGACGTTTCTCAATTCCCGTATATTTCCCGTCCAATCGTGATTTTTCAATGATTCCAGCGCTTTTGCGGAGATCTTTTTTTTCTTTGCCCCATGCTCCTCGGCTATATCCTGCAGGAATCTGTCGGTAAGCAGGGGAATATCATCTTTCCGCTCGTTCAGCGGCGGCACCTTGATGACAATGACGCTTAGCCGGTGATAAAGATCCTCGCGGAAGCGGTTGGCAGCAATTTCACTTTTCAGGTCCTTATTGGTGGCGGCGAGCACCCTCACGTTTACCGTGATCTCCTTGTCGCCGCCCACGCGGGTGATCTTGCTTTCCTGCAGGGCGCGAAGCACCTTCGCCTGCGCCGGCAAACTCATGTCTCCGATCTCATCGAGGAATATGGTGCCGCCTTCGGCCAGCTCGAATTTTCCGATCCGCTGTTTGATGGCAGAAGTGAACGATCCTTTTTCGTGGCCGAATAATTCGCTTTCGATCAGCTCGGAGGGAATGGCGGCGCAGTTCACCTCCACGAGCGGTCCATTGCTTCTCCTACTTTTTTCATGTATGGATTTGGCCACAAGCTCTTTACCCGATCCATTCGGACCGGTGATCAGCACGCGGGCATCGGTGGGCGCCACTTTCCCGATCATCTCCGCCAACTGCTTCATCGCCTCCGACTCGCCGATCATTTCGTATCGGGCTGAAATCTTTTTCCGAAGGCTTTTTGTTTCGCGGATGAGGGTGGTCTTGTCCAATGCATTCCTCAGTGTGATCTCGAGGCGACCGAGATCGAATGGTTTTTGCAGGAAGTCGAACGCTCCTTTTTTCACGGCTTCCACGGCGATGTCAATATTCCCATGCGCGGAGATGACGACAAAATTGGTGGCGATGCCAGCTTCCTTTGTGCGGTCCAGAACCTCCAGGCCATCCATTTTGGGCATCTTGATATCGCAGATGCAAAGGTCATAGTTTCCTTGCTCGAGTTTTTTGAAACCCTCCTGACCGTCACCGGCTTCGTCGACATCGTGATTTTTTTCCTGGAGAATTTCTTTGAGGATAGACCGGATCTTTGGATCGTCTTCTACCACTAGGATCTTTGACATGGATAGTCGGGTTTTGAGTTTTAAAGCCGATGGTCCATAGCCCTTGTCCGTATTGCTAGGGACTACCGACTATGGACCATCGAAAAATAAAAAAGCAAGTTTATAAGCCGGGTTCTGTCTCCTGATATGACTCAGGATCCTTATCATTTATCTGGTCGCACCCTCGCGGGTGGGATCAAGCAGTCTACCCGTCCCGGCGGCGCTGCCGTAACCGGAAGCACCTGAAGCGAGCCAATCATCCTCCCGTTGCCGGGGGAACCGGGACTTATTTGACCTTTCAACGCGCAAGGTTTACCATGCGCCGTCCCTCGCGGGATGGCCGGTGAGCTTTTACCTCGCCTTTTCACCTTTTCCCTGCGCCGACAAGTCGGCACAAGGTAGTTTGTTTTCTGTGGCACTTTCTGTCTTCATTCCGTTTCCGGGATGAAGCCTTCCCGTTAGGAAGTACGCCGCCCTGTGTTGCCCGGACTTTCCTCCCTCCGCCGTGGCGGAAGGCGATAAGGCAACTTGCTTTCGCCGTAAAAATACAGCATTAACCTTAAATCCAATACCGTTAAAATCGCGGGATCGGGATTTTAGTTCGCAAAGTCGAATCAGGGCAGTGGCGGTCAGTGAATATCCTGGCCGGTGAGCTTGTATTCGTAATGATCAGCGAGCTGCGCTACCTCCTGGATCATCTCCCTCACCTGCGCCTCCGAAGCGGACGCGTTCAGGCAGGAAGCCTCCACTTTCAGATAGCCATCCTCCAGGACGAATTTGCTGTAATCGAAGCTGGCGTTCTGCTCCATGAGCATCTTCAGATCGATGTCTTTCTTGTATTCACACACCTTTGAAGTGAAGACGGTCTGGTCGCGACCTGAAACCTGGCTTTTTTGCGCGGTGGCAAGCACCGTCTGAAAACGGCTCTTGTCAAGAGGTATCACGATTACGGATTTGGAGTGATCGTAGTCTGTAAACTGTCCTCCAATCTGATCGGCGTATTGTTTGATAGTATAGGTTATGTCCATAGGCTGAGGTTTATAGCATCAATTTCGAAAAAAATCCATGAATATAAAATATACGCAATAAAATGGAATTTCAGAAGTAAAGCGGGTGAAATTTCACCCGTTTGTGTGAGAATTCGAGCGCGGGGGCCGGAAAACGCACCATATTCGCTACTCGGATCAGCGATCTGACAACCCTGGACCGGGTTCTGATCGCAGTGAGATCGATGTCAACTGCCAGGTAATACTGTCGCCAGGGATCGTATCCGGCGGCCCGGTTCTCGCGGTCCCTGGCATATACCATGTCTTCGGCTCCGTATCCTACGGCCAGGTTCAGCCACCGCGGAAACACCGTGAACTTGTCGACGTCAAAAGAAAGCCAGAACGTCTGGCCGTTGTAATCCTTCACGATTTCGCCGGCGAGGTTATCCCCCAGCAGCTCAGGCCGCAGGGGTGGGTATCGCGTACGGTGAAAAGATAATTTGGGAACGATCCGGGTTTCCCCCCACCCGAATTGCTGTGCCAGGAAGAACGCCGGCCCCGCAGCATCGGCCACTGCGTCGCCGACGGAGGCCCCGTAGCCGTCAGAAAAACCATCCATCACTTCAATGGGAAGGGTGAGCAGAAAACCGGTCAGCGCACCGTAAAGGTTCGATCTGCGGTCATCGAGATTGCAGCTTTTCAGCGCCCTGGCCGGCAGCTCGCTCAGCTGGAAGGATGAAAAGAAATGACCGGCCTTGTCCATCTGTTTCCATTCCGGGTTGTCGTTGAAAAAACGGAACGACTGCCGCGCGGTGTTCTTGTACCACACATAGTTCAGGCCGGCGATGCCAGCCACGTATCCGGCGCCGGATGAAATGACGAGTATCCTGAGCTTTTTACGGTTGAGCGCCGAGTCGGGCTGCGCGGATGCGGTCCGGACAAGTAAGAAGGCTGCGGGAAGAACCAGGCACAGGATATAAGATGCTGGCCGCATCCTATTTTCCGCCATTGTTTTTTTCCAGTATCGCCTGGTCATTGTCAAGGATGTCTTCTTCAGGGTGCTGCTCGCGCCGCGTTCGCGCGGATCGCCAGATGTCGCGGATATGATTGAAGCTCTGCGTATGGGAAATGCTGACACCGGTAGTGACCGAGTTCTGCGACCCCAGCGTGTTGAGTATCGGATTGATGTTGGTGCGGTTGTACATCTTGATCTTCAGCTTTCCGTCGGGTGTCAGCAGGTAGTCCACGGTCCAGTCACCTGCAATGCTCGACAGGCTCTGGTTGTTGTTCAGCCCGCTGTTGTTCTGGTTGCCGTAGAACGTGCCGTCGCGTGTGATGCGGAGCCGTCCGTTCAGGAAGGTGTACGACAGCCGAAGCTGAAAGGTGTTGTACGCTTCTTCATCCAGGGTACTCAGGTCGACGTCGATCTCCAGGTTCTCATCCACCTGGCTCACCCAGTTGCTCAGCTGGTTGCTCAACAGCTCGCTCACACTGTTGACGATGGATCCGCTCGTGTTGAACGATTCCGGAGGCGAGAACCTTCGGAGCACAATGAGGCTGAATACCTGTCTCTTCAGCTCCTGCTCATCCAGCTTGTTCTTGAAGCTCTGGAATTCGAACTCGAGAGGGATCGTTCCCTCTTCGACCCGGATGCTTTGCGGCAGGTCGTTGGCGACGATGTCGAAATCGATGTCCGGTGTCAGCATCGGCCCTTTCAATTCCAGCAGCACTTTGACGGGATATTTTCTCCGCATCTGCGGCAGGTTGGCCCAGTTCTGGTTGCTTAATATCGGCCCGAGCGATGCCAGCTGATCGTAAGTAGCGGAGATATTCAGGGTCGCGCCGTAGGGATCGCCGAACCAGGTGATGCGGCTGCCTTTCTGGATCTCGAAATCCTTGTTGATGATGTCGTACAAGGTGAAGTTGTATTTACCTTCCTCGAACTCGTACGAACCGAACATGTTGAAATCTCCCTTCGTGTCGAGCTGAAGCTGGATATCTCCGTTTCCCCGGCCGCTGATGATGTCGCCTGCTTTGTAATCGAAAATGATCTCGAACAGGGCATCCGGCGTCACGTCGATATTGAAGTCCACCTGGATGCCGCTCAGGTCGAGCCTGTTCGCGAACTGGTCTGAGAGCGAGCTCTGAAAGGTTGAGTCCGAGAAGCTGACGAACCGGATAAATTCCTTTTTCTCGACCTCGGCGGTTTCGGTCATGGGAACGTGGATGCGCGTGTTCTTGTCGGTGCGGGCGTTGGCTGTAAACTTGAGGTTGTTGATCGGCCCGGTGATGTTCAAATCACCGGTGGCGTAGCCCTGCCCGTAAAACAGGCTGTTGTCTTTCTCGCTGGTGTTCAGCACCTGGAAATTCCTGAATGTCGCATCGATGTTCACCCGCGTGCTGCGGAAATTCTGATGGCTGAGCGTGCCGTTCAGCCGCCCCTGATTCTTGAAAAGGTCCTGCATCTCGATGTTCTTGAAATAGATGGAATTCGGCGAAAGTCCGATGATGCCGGAAAACTGGTAAGTGGTCTTCAGGTAATTGATCATGATCTGACCACCGGTGACTTTGCCCTCTCCAACGATGGCCGGGGATTCGAGTTTGCCGGTGATGCGGTAATCGCCGGTGATGGTACCGCCCAGGTCAGAGAAAGTTTCATCGAAGAACGGCTCGATGATCTTCAGGTTGGCGTCTTCAAGCCGGGCGGAAACATCGAGGGGGAGACTGACAACGGACGGGTTATAGGTGCCGTCGAGGTTGACGATCCTTTTATCATTGCGGTCGATAAAGAAGTTGATGAGAAACTGCTTTTCGGAAGGATCCCACCGGTTCTTGCCCGTGATATCGCCCACGAGGAACTGGTCAACGGTGAGGCTATCTACCTTCAGCTCGTTTTGAAGTTGGGGGGCGGTGTAATAGTTGTTCAGCTGGAACTCCGCGTTCAGGGTTCCGGTGATCTTCCTTCCCGTAAGGGCATTGAGAAGACTCAGGTCCACTTCGCTGATTTTCATGGAAAGGGTTGCGTCCGGGTCGGGCGAAGCTTTCCCGTCGACCAGCACATATTGATTGGCGTTTCTCAGCTTCAGCTGATTGACGGTGATGTCCTTTCGGTGAATCGTGATGAGGTTTTGCGGGTCGAACTCCCAGTTTTGATCCAGGATCTTGATCGTCGAGGGCAGGAATCTCAATTGCGTGCTGTCGCGAAGAAAGTTCAGCTCGCCTTTCATCCGCAGGTAATTGGTTGTCTCCTGCTGGTCGGCGTCAAGGCTGAAGGCCACGCGGTTGTTGTTCCAGATCGCTTCCGCCACGAGGTTTTTGGTTTTAAGCGATTTTGTGAGCGACTGCCGGTTCGAGTTCACGAAGCCCATAGCCAGAACGTGAGTGCTGTCGGCGATTTTCGATGCCGTGAGCTCGATATTCGTTCCTACAAAAAGCGATTTTTCATAGGCCAGCGAATCGATGTTCGTGAACACCTGCAGGATGGTGGTGTACCCGCTGGTAAATTTTCCGTCGATCACCGTGTTGTCGGCCACCAGCAGGTCAACATTAAAAAGCTGCACTACCGGCTGCACGTCTTTCAGCTTGAGCCGGAAGTTGGTTTCATAGTGCTTCGGTCTGTAATTCTTGCGGCTGTAGTAGGAGGCGATCTCGGCCTCGTCGTTCCGGATGTTAAGCAGGATCTCTTTCACGACGGTCTGGAGGTCGCGCGAGAGATCGCTTAAAAGGAAGTCGCCGTGAATCTCCCCGTCCATCAGGGAAGACCGGACGTGTATAGCCCGGTTGTTCCGGTCTTTTTCGGAGATCAGTTGAATGGCGTCAAGCGATAATGACTTTCCTTCCTGGGTGACGTGAAAGTCCTTGATGTCAGCCGTCCCGGTGATGCTGTCGAGTTGCAGTCCCTTCAGGTTCACATCGAGGTCCGAGCTTACGAACAGGTCGCGGCTGGTGAGATTAAGCTTCTTGAAAAAGGCGGTGTCGATATTGGCCTTCACTTTTATCTCGTTGATCCCCTTGCGGAGATCGATAGAACCCTCCGCCGTGAATTTAAGGTTGGGGTCGTCGATGGAAAAGTATCCATTAAAGAATTCGGACGCGAACCGGGCGTTTGTATTGATGTGGGTGTAGTCGTAGTTCTTGAATCCAAACAAGTCGACTTTTCCCACGAGCTTGAAATCGGCGGTGGCGACGGTCAACCCCGAGCCTTTAATGTTCCCGTCCAGCGTGACGCGCTGAAAGTTGACGGTATCGCGCAGGTATGTTCCCAGGTCGAAGTTGTTGAGGGCGATCTTTCCGCTGTAGACCGACCGGTTGAAATCGTCTTCGTTGACTTTGAAATTTATGTCCGAGGTGATTTTTCCAAGGTCGCCCGAGAAGTTGCCGGTGGCTACAAAGTCGGTGAAATAACCGAGGAATTCTCCGTTCATGGTCACCTTTCCGAGGGGCGTCAGGCGGGCGAGCGCGTCCTTGCCCAGCAATCCGTTCAGGTCCTCAAAATCAAGCGTTGAATTTTTAAGGTCGAGGATGGTGAAGGTCTCGCTCAGCACCGGCAATCCCTCCATGTCAAGGGAGCCTTTCAGCACACTGTTGCCGGTGCTCAGTTCCATGTTAGTCAGCTTGAAGTTGCTGATTTTTCCGTTGAAGATACCATTGAGGGTAAAGGGTTTCGTAAGCTGCCGCGCTTCCGGGGCAAAGAGCGCCAGGTCCTCCGGATAAATGACTGTGTTGTGAAAGCTGGCGTGAACGTTCACCTTTTCGTTGAAGTCCTGCAGTTCCTGCTGGCCGTTGAAGGTGAAGAGCACGGTGTCGGTAACGGCGCTTTTTCCGCTCTTCAGGTCCAGACCGATGAATTCGAGGCTCTGCTGGGAGATGCGGAAAAAGGTGGAAAGTTCATTCACTTTGAAGTCGGAATTTCTGTCGGCGGCAAGCAGGGTCTGTAGCCTGAACTGGATGGTGTCGCCGAGGGCGAGGAAGTTCTGCAGTTGCGCCTCCTCAATATCAACCGCAAACTGGTTGTAGTTGAAACCCGTCCGGACGGAGTCCCGGTCCTGGTCGACATACGAGAAGGCACTCCGGTGAACGACCGCTTCACCAATGTTTATTCTCGGCGACCGGCCCGTTCCCGCACCGTTTCCGCCGTATTGCTCGTTGATCCGGTTGATGAAGATATTGATGTTCAGGTTGCGAGAGGTATCCGACTCGTTGACGCGGGTGATGAACACGTCGGCCGAGTCGAGATAAACGCCGTCAATGTTGACATCATTGTGCTCGAGGAGCTGGGAAAGCTCAAAATTAACCCGCATGTTCTTTACCGCGATCATTTGATTGTTCGCGACATCAAACACCTTCAGGTTTCTGAGTTCAAGGCGATCGAACCAGAGCAGCTGAAAATCGTCGATGGAAGCCTTGAATCCGGTGATCGTGGAAAAACCGCGAAGATACCGGTCTACGAGCTTCTTCTGAATGGCGGGGATCTGAAGGATGAGGAAAGCGGATATTACCAGAAATAGCAGCGTACTGACCGAATACGCCAGTATTTTCGCACTTCTATTTTTGATAACTTTCGCGTTCATTTGTCTTACATGCAGCCCGTCATTCTTGCCATTGAGTCGTCATGCGATGAGACTTCCGCCGCCATTATAAGAAACGGCAAGGTACTCAATAATATTATCGCCTCACAGGCAGTACACCAAAAATACGGCGGTGTTGTTCCCGAGCTGGCATCCCGCGCGCATCAGCAAAATATCGTGATGGTTGTAAAGCAATCGATGGAGCAATCCGGTGTCCATAAAACGGATCTGAACGCGATTGGGTTCACGCGCGGACCGGGCCTCATCGGCTCGCTCCTGGTTGGTGTTTCGTTTGCAAAAGGCATGGCGCTTGGTCTGGGCATACCCCTCATCGAAGTGAACCACATGCAGGCCCACGTGCTGTCGCATTTCATTGATGCTCCCCGTCCGAAGTTTCCGTTCCTGTGCCTGACGGTGAGCGGAGGACACACTCAGATCGTTCTTGTCAGGGATTACCTGCGCATGGAAGTGATCGGCCAAACGCAGGATGACGCGGTGGGCGAGGCTTTCGACAAGGCGGCCAAGATCATGGGGATGCCGTATCCCGGCGGACCGCTGATCGATCGCCATGCTCAGGCCGGCAATCCCGGCGCCTTTAAGTTCCCGGAGACTTCAATGCCGGGACTCGATTTCTCTTTCAGCGGGATCAAAACAGCGTTCCTGTATTTCCTTCGCGATGAACAAAAGAAGAATCCGGACTTTGTGTCCGAACGGCTGAATGACCTGTGCGCCAGCCTCCAGCACGCGCTGGTGTCGATGTTGTTATCGAAACTGGAGCTCGCAAGCGACCAGACCGGTATCCGGGAGGTCGCCATCGCCGGCGGCGTATCGGCCAACCTCGGATTGCGCAAGAGTCTTGAAGCGCTGGCCCAAAAACGGAAATGGAATATCTTCATACCGGCATTTGAATACTGCACGGACAACGCAGCCATGATTGCAATGGCGGCGCACTTCAAATTTCTGCAGAACGAGTTTTCTTCCCTCGACGTCGTCCCGCTGGCGCGGATGCCGGTTTGACATTTACTTGGAAAAGCAATCTGTATGAAGGAGATCTTTAAAAAGGGCGATGTGAAAGAGTTTAAAACCGTCGTTAAGGCGCAGGATGTCGCCAGCTTTCACGGCGAGGTTGTTCATGAGGTTTATTCTACTTTTGCATTGGCCCGCGATATCGAATGGACCACCCGCCAGTTCGTGCTGGAGATGAAAGACGACGACGAGGAGGGGATCGGTACTTACCTGGAGATCCGGCATCAGCAACCGGCTTTTGTGGGCGAGGAGATTACCATCCGGGGCATATTCGAGGGACCCACTGGCGGGGAGCTTATGTGCTCCTTCGTCGTGCGCGCCGGCGACCGGATCATCGCCCGGGGAAGGACGGGGCAGAAAATTTTGAAAGTCGCAAAAATCAAGTCAATTTTCGGGCATGGGTAAGCAACAACGCTTCGCGAAAGACGTCAACATCAGGAACCGGCAGGCTGGCTTCGAATACGAGCTGCTCGATAAATATGTCGCGGGTATGGTGCTCACCGGGACAGAGATCAAATCCATCCGGGAGGGCAAGGTCAACCT